>DATMQU010000715.1:0-2572 GCA_035566715.1 Vicinamibacteria bacterium | reverse complement strand
GACGACGACGACGACGAGGACGACGAGGAGGACGACGAAGAAGACGCCGAGGGGTGGGACGACCCGGGCGGGGACGACGACGATGACGAGGAAGAGGAAGAAGACGAGGAGGAGGAGTGAGCGTTTCCGTACCCCTCCTGCCCCGCCCCTCCTGGATCAAGGCCCGGGCCCCCATGGGTGCGAACTTCGATCGCCTGCAGGGCCTAATGCGCGAGCTGGGCCTCCACACGGTGTGCGAGGAGGCCCGGTGCCCCAACGTGGGGGAGTGCTGGAACCGGGGTACAGCGACCTTCATGATTCTGGGCGACGTGTGCACCCGGGCCTGCGGTTTCTGCGCCGTCAAGACGGGGCTCCCGAGCCGACCCCCCGACCCCGAGGAACCGCGCCGGGTAGCGGACGCCGTGGCTCGCATGGGCCTCCGCCACGCCGTCATCACCTCCGTCAATCGTGACGATCAGAAGGACGGCGGGGCATGGGTCTTCGCGGCCGTGATCCGGGAGATCCGGGCGCGCGTCCCGGAGTGCGCGGTGGAGGTGCTGATCCCTGACTTCAAGGGAGACGCCCAGGCCCTGGCCATCGTGATCGAGGCCCGGCCCGACATCCTGAACCACAACACAGAGACGGTGCCGCGCCTTTACCGCCAGGTGCGCCCGGGGGCCCGCTTTGAGCGCTCCCTCGACGTGCTGCGCCGCTCCAAAGCGGCCGGCCTAGTCACCAAGAGTGGCATCATGGTCGGGCTGGGCGAGGAGTGGGTGGAGGTCCAGGAGGCCATCCGCGCCATCCGGACCGCGGGCACCGACATCCTGACCGTCGGACAGTACCTGCGGCCGAGCCCGCAGCACCTGCCCCTCCTGCGCTACTACACCCCCGAGGAGTTCGATCTCATAAGAGACTTCGCTCTCGCTCTCGGTTACCCCCACGTGGAGTCCGGGCCTCTCGTCCGCTCGTCCTACCACGCGGAGGAGCAGGTTCCCCGCCGGTAGGGCCCGCCCCAGACCTCGTCCTTTGTTCCCGGGCGGGGGCAGACCGGGCGGACGCCCCTTACGCCCGGCGGCCGCCCGTTAGCGAGGCGCTCCGCTGGCGTTGGATACAGGCGCTCACGGCCTCGGCCGCGCGTTCCAGGTGGGCCTCGGTCGTGCCCCGCCCCAGAGAGAAGCGCAACGAAGCCTGGACCCGCTCCGCGGTCAGGCCCATGGCCCGCAGCACATGCGAGGGCTCCACCGCCCCCGCGGCACAGGCGGCCCCGGTGGAGACGGCGACGCCCATGAGGTCGAGGGCCATGAGCAGTCCCTCGGCCTCCACGCCTTCGAAGGAGACGTTGGTCGTGTTGGGGACGCGGGGTCCGTCGCCGTTCCGGAGCGTCCCCGGGATGGCCAGGAGCCGCTCCTCCAACCGGTCGCGGAGCGACCCCTGCCGGGCCCCTTCCGCGGCCAGCTCTTCCCGGGCCAGGCTTGCCGCCCGACCGAAGCCCACGACCCCCGCCACGTTCTCGGTCCCCGCGCGCCGGTTCCTCTCCTGCGCCCCCCCTCGCACAAAGGCTTGGAGCTTTGTGCCGCGCCGGATGTAAAGGGCCCCCGCTCCCTTGGGGCCGTAAAGCTTGTGAGCGGAAAGGGCCAGGAGGTCCACGTCGAGGGCGCGGACGTCCACCGGGACCTTGCCCGCGGCCTGGACCCCGTCGGTGTGAACGAGGGCCCCGTGTTCCCGGGCCAGGCGCACGGCCTCCGCTATCGGCTGAACGACGCCGGTTTCGTTGTTCGCGAGCATGAGGCAGAGGAGGGCCGTCTGCTCATCCACTTTCGCGCGCAGGTCATCCAGGTCGACCAAGCCGCGGGCGGTAACCCGCACCGTCTCCACCGGCCATCCCTCCCCGTCCAGGGCTCGGGCCGTGTTCAGCACCGCGTGGTGCTCGACCGCGGAGATCACGATCTTGCGCCGGGGCTCGCGGGTCATGCCCGCCACCCCCCGCAGCGCGATGTTGTCGGCCTCCGTCCCGCTGGCCGTGAACACGATCTCAGCGGGCGTGGCCCCGATGAGGGCGGCGACTTGGCTCCGGGCCTCATCCAGAGCGGCCCGCGCCTGCTGGCCGAACCAGTGTTGGCTCGAAGGATTGCCGAAGCCGTCTCTGAGCACGGGGACCATGGCCTCGAAGACCCGGGGATCGAGCGGCGTGGTGGCGTTGTGATCGAGGTAGACCCGCTCCATTGCCTTATTCTAGCGCGCTAATCGGTCTTCGCGTCCTCTGAGTCTCGGCCCGCGTTTAGCATTTAGCCCGGGCGTCGGACTCTTGCAATTCGCGCTTCCCTGGGCGCCCCGACGCAAGCGGCACGCGCCGCCGCGGCAGGGGGTTTGCGCCCTCCACGCGCCTGAATTCCCGCGGACCTCGCGGTAGTTCCAAAATCCTCAGCCCCTCTTGCCGGATGTTGATGGCCGCGTTGACGTCGCGGTCATGCTCAATCCCGCACTCGGGGCACGTCCACCTCCTCGCGGATAGTGGCAGCTTCTCCACGACAAAGCCGCAGGCCGAGCAGCGCTTCGTACTGGGAAACCACCGACTCACCCGCACGAAGGTCCG
>DATMQU010000714.1:0-5575 GCA_035566715.1 Vicinamibacteria bacterium | reverse complement strand
TGATCGCCACCAGCCCGCAGATCCTCACCGCGCTGTCCGGCTGGTGGCTCTCGCGGCTGCGCCGGGTGCCCTTCGTCTTCGAGGTGCGTGACCTCTGGCCCGCAATCTTCGTGGACCTGGGGGTCATCAGGAACCGCTTCATCATCAGGGGGCTGGAGGGGTTGGAGCTGTTCCTCTATCGCCGGAGCGCGGCCGTGGTGACGGTGACCGAGGCCTTCGCCCGCAACATCCGGGAGCGCGGGATCGACGCCACCAAGACCCACGTCATCCCCAACGGCGTGGATCTCGATTTCTTCACCCCCGCCCCCCCCGACCCTGGCGTCCGGGCCAGCCTGGGTCAGACCGCGACGTTCCTGGTGCTCTACTGCGGCGCCCTGGGCATCAGTCATGCCCTGGACCGGATCCTCGACGTGGCCGGCCTCTTGCGGGGCGATCCGCGGATCCACTTCCTTTTTGTGGGGGAGGGCGCGGAGAAGGAGGCGCTACAGGCGCGGGCATCTTCTCTTGGCCTCGGGAACGTGGGCTTCCGGCCCGGAGTGCCTCGGGACCAGGTACCCGCCCTTTACCACAGCGCCGACGTCTGCCTGGTCCCCCTGCGCAACGTTCCCCTCTTCCGCTCCTTCGTCCCCTCCAAGATGTTCGAGATCCTGGCCTGCGCGCGGCCGATCGTGGCCTCGGTTGCAGGAGAAGCGGCCGAGATCATGACCGCGTCCGGGGCCGCGATCGTGGTTCCTCCCGAGGATGTGGAGGCCTTGTCTCGGGCCATCCTCCGCCTTGCCGACGACCCCGGGCTGGGTGCCCAGATGGGCGGGCGCGGCCGACCGTACGTGGCCGCGCATTTCGACCGGCGAACGCTCGCGCGCCGTTACCTCGACATCCTGGGCCAGGTGGTCGGGGGCAGCGTGGGCCGTGGTAGTGTGCCCGGGCAGGGAAGGAAGGGCGATTCTTGATAAAAGTGCTTCACGTTGTGGGCGCCCGGCCCAACTTCATGAAGGTGGCCCCCGTGATGCGGGCCCTGGCCGCCCACCCCGGCCGGTTCTTGCAGCGACTCGTCCACACCGGCCAACACTACGAGGAAGCCATGTCGCAGGTCTTCTTCGATGAGCTGGAGATCGCGCCTCCTGACGAGAACCTGGAGGTTGGCTCGGGGAGCCACGCCGGGCAGACGGCCCAGATCATGATCCGTTTCGAGCCCGTGCTGAAGGGCTTCGCGCCGGACTGGGTGATGGTGGTGGGCGACGTGAATTCCACCATGGCCTGCACGCTGGTGGCGGCCAAGCTCGGCGTGCGGGTTGCCCACGTGGAGGCGGGCCTGCGGTCGTTCGACCGCACCATGCCCGAGGAGATCAACCGGCTCGTCACAGACGCCCTGGCCGACCTCCTCCTCACCCCCAGCTCCGACGCCGACGAGAACTTACGCCGGGAGGGGATCTCCCCGGATCGAATCCGCCAAGTGGGCAACGTCATGATCGACACCCTCTGCCGCAACTTGGAGAAGGCCCGCGCGCGCTTGGTCCACCGCCGCCTGGGAGTGGAGCCGCGACGGTTCATTTACGTGACCCTTCACCGCCCCTCGAACGTGGACGGACGGGAGTCGCTAAGCGCAATCGTGGATTGCCTCCGCGACATGGCCAAGGGCCTGCCCGTGGTCTTCCCGGTGCATCCGCGGACTCGGCAGCGCCTCGTCGACTTCGGGCTGCTCGGCGCCCTGGAGTCGCAGCCCGGCATGAAGCTCATCGTTCCCGTCGGCTACCTCGACAGCATCGGCCTGGCCGACCAAGCCTCCTGCGTTCTCACCGACTCCGGAGGCCTCCAGGAGGAGACGACCTTTCTGCAGGTTCCCTGCCTCACCCTCCGGCCCAACACCGAGCGACCGATCACCATCTCCCAGGGCTCGAACCGCTTGACCACGCTGGGCACGCTCCGCGCCGACCTCGAGGCCGCGATTCGCCGGCGGGAGTCGCGAGAGCAACTGCCCTGCCCGCCGCTTTGGGACGGGCGCTCGGCGGAGCGGATTGCGGACGTGCTGTTGGAGCGCTGAGCGCGCTCAGGCGACCCGGACCTCGCGCGACTTCTCCACCCAGAAGTCGAACCAGGCCACCGCGTTGTAGATCGTCCAGATGTAAAGGGAGAACTCCGCCCGCCCCTCGCGGTGACGGTCGAGCATGTCCAGGACGACCTGGCGCTTGGCCGGGAAGCGCTCGAAGAACCGGGTGGACTGCAGTTCCGCGCGCACCGCGGAGCCAAAGCCGCCCTTCAGCCACTGGGCCATCGGCGCGCCGAAGCCCATCTTGGGGCGGTCGATGATGTCATCGGGGAGGAGACCGCGCATCGACTCCTTGAGCAGGGACTTCGCGACCCCGTCCCCTACCTTGACCTCCATCGGGAGGTTCATGGTGAACTCCACGAGCTTGTGGTCCAGGAAGGGAACCCGGGGCTCGATGGAAACCGACATCCCGATCTTGTCCACCCGCATGAGGAGAAGCTCCGGCAGCCTCAGCTTGAACTCGGAGTAGGTCATGCGGGTCAGGATGTCGCTCCCCGGGGCCTTCTCATCCAGGCGCGAGAAGAAGGAACGGACGACCTCGTAGCTGTCCGCTTTGGCGAAGGAGGGGGGGAGCATCCCGGAGCGGGTCATCTCCGCGGGCACGACCAACGGCTCGATGCGAGCGCGGTCGATGAGGCGGGCCTTGCGCGCCTCCGAGTAGACGGTGGCCCCACTCCAGAAGGGCTCGCGGTCACGGCCCGCCCGGTCGATCAAGTCCAGATAGGGATCGTAGCGGTCGACCATGCCCGTCAGTCCGCGGGCCAGCGCCGCCGCCGCTCCCCGCGCCGCCGCGGGGAGCCGGGAGAAGGGCTGCCAGTACCGTCGGTACATGTCCAGGTAGTTCATGTAGGACGTGTAGCCGCAGAACTGCTCGTCGCTGCCCTCCCCCACCTGCACCACCACCGTGCCGCTGTCGCGCACGAGCTTGGAGACGAAGTAAAGGGGGATACAGACCCAATCCGCGATGGGCTCATCCTGAGAGAAGATCAAAGAAGGCAGGTATTCTTGCATCGCCTTCTCGTCGACCATCACCTCATGATGATCGGTCTTGAAGTGCTGGGCGACGCGCCGCGCGTAGGTGAGCTCGTTCAGGTGCTCGTGGTCCGAAAACCCAACCGTGAAGGTTCGGACGGGTTGGTTCATGGACCGGCTCATGAGAGCGACGTTGGCGGACGAGTCGATGCCCCCGGAGAGGAGGACCCCGAAGGGCACATCCGACATGAGTCGCTTCTCCACCCCCGCCGCGAGCAGCTCCCGCGACCGGCGCACGGCAAAGTCCCGCAGCGCCCCCTTCGAAAGGCGGCGTAGCTCCGGCAGGTCCTCCCCGGAGCCGGGGAGGGCGTCCCAGTACGCCTCCGCGTTCATGCGGCCGTCGGGCTCCACAAAGGCGCGATAGCCGGCGGGCAGCTTGTAGATGCCACGGAACATGGTGAGGGGGGCGGGTGTGGTGAGGAAGGAGAGATAGTGGTAGACCGAGAGCGGCTCCATATCGGCAGAGACTTCTGGATGATGGAGGAGGGCCTTGATCTCGGAGGCGAAGACGAAACCGTGTCGCGTCCAGGAGAAGTAGAGCGGTTTGACGCCCACGCGGTCGCGGGCCAGGAACAGGCGCCGCCGATTCTCGTCCCAGATGCCGATGCCGAACTTGCCCTCCAGCCGGTCCACGACTCCCGCCCCCCACTCCTCGTAGCCGTGTACGATCGTCTCCGTGTCGGAGTGGTCGGTGCGGAAGCGGTGGCCCTTGGCCAAGAGCTCCTTCCGGAGGCCGGCATGGTTGTAGACCTCGCCGTTGAACACGAGCTGGACGGCGCCGTCCTCGTTGGCCATGGGCTGGTTGGCGTTGGCGGCCAGATCGACGATGGCCAGGCGGCGGAACGCGAGGCCGGCCTGCCGGTCGGGTGACAACCAGAGCCCGACGCCGTCCGGCCCCCGGTGGGCGATCGCGTCGCGCATCCGTCCCAGGACTTCGGCCTCCACCCGGTGGGCGGACGAGGTCGACAGCCATCCCACGATCCCACACATGGTCTTCTCTTCTCCGAGCCCGGGCCCGGCTACAAGCCCCTAGTATTCACTCGCCGCGCGCTCCCTGTCCAGGGCGGGCCGGGCGCGGCCTGTGGCAGAATAACCGCGCGCTCTGCCGGCCAAGGCACGGAGGAAACGCGCTTGCTTCAAGTGGCGATCAGCGGCGGCGAGGTCCGGGTGGTCGAGGTCCCGGAGCCCCTGGTGCGGGGGGGTGCGGTGCTCGTCCGCACCAGCCACTCATTGATCAGCGCGGGCACGGAGGCGGCGGCGCTCGGAAGCGGGGGTCGGCGCGAAAGCCTGGCCCTCAAGGCCATCCGCAATCCGGCCCTTGTGCGGAAGATCGTGGACCGGGTTTCCAGCCACGGCCTGCGGGAGACCGTCGACCTGGTTCGCTCGCGGGTGTCGACGGAGATGCCCACCGGCTACTCCTGTGCCGGCGTGGTGGCGGAGGTGGGAGAGGGTGTGGAGGGGCTCCGGGCCGGAGACCGGGTGGCTTGCGCGGGGGCCGGCCATGCCAACCACGCCGCTCTCAACGTCGTCCCCCGAAACCTGGTGGTGAAGCTTCCCCCCGCGGTTTCCTTCGAGGAGGGCGCTTTCGCCACCCTCGGCGCGATCGCCCTCCAGGGCGTGCGGCGCGCCGCCCCCGCGCTGGGAGAGCAGGTGGTCGTCCTGGGCCTCGGTCTTCTCGGCCAGATCACGGCCCAGCTCCTACGCGCGTCGGGGGCGGTTGCCATGGGAGTGGACCTGCGGGCTGACCGCGTGACGCGGGCGCAAGCCCTCGGCCTTGCCCATGGCTTCACGATCGGAGACCGGGACTTCGTGGCCGGCGTGCTCGAGCGCACGACTGGGCGCGGGGCGGACGCGGTGATCGTTACCGCGGCCGGGGGGGACGTGGGCCTTTTGAACCGCGCCTTCGAGGCCTGCCGCAAGAAGGGGCGCGTCGTCTTGGTCGGCGACGTCCCCATCCGGATCCAGCGCGACAGGATCTACAAGAAGGAGATCGACTTCCTGATCTCCACCTCATACGGCCCCGGGCGCTACGACCCCCAGTACGAAGAGAAGGGACACGACTACCCGCTCGCCTACGTGCGCTGGACGGAGGGGCGGAATTTGGAGGAGGTCCTTCGCCTCATCGCCCAGGGGTCGCTCCAAGTGCGGCCGCTCATCGACAAGACGTTCGGAGTGGAGGACGCCTCCGCGGCTTATGCCTCCCTCGTCGCCGAGGACCCTCCCATTGGCGTTCTCCTCGACTACCACCTGGACTCACCCCCGGCGAGGCGGGTGCACACCTACCTCCCCCGCCGTGCTTCCGCGCCGGGGAAAACTGAGGGATACGGGGTGGGGGTGGTGGGCTACGGAGCGTACTTCCGGTCCGTGCTGCTCCCCCTGATCCGGAAGCACCCCGGGTTCCGCCTGGCCGGCGCTTGCGCGCGCAGCGGGCTCACCGTCCGGAGCGCGGTCGAGAACGACGGTTTTGCGAGGGGGACGACGGACTACCGGGAGCTG
>DATMQU010000713.1:0-2626 GCA_035566715.1 Vicinamibacteria bacterium | reverse complement strand
TACGTGGGCCACGATGACCCGCGGCGTGTGCTGTACGTGGCCTCGGACATCGGGGTGTTCCGCAGCCGCGACGCCGGGGCGACCTGGAAGCTCGTGTCCAAGGGCCTACCCTTTGTCTCTGTGTTCGGCCTCGAGCGCAACGCGACAAGCGGACAAATCGTTGCTTCGACTCATGGCCGGGGGATGTTCGAGCTCTCCAAGGAAGAGGATTAGACCGATCCCGGCGGGGGCCGCAGAGCGGGTAGCGACGCAGCCCTTTCAACTCTTATGATCCGGCGGCGGGCTCTTCGGGGCCCGCCGCCGTCCTCACCCCACGCCAAGGCTAACCGCGCCGCTGTGAACGGGGCGTCGGCGCAGGTCTGACGAGACGTGCGCGCGTCTTCTCGCCTCCGCTCTTGCGGGAGAGTTTCATGGTCGACCCACTGGAGGCCGCCAAGCTCAAGGCGGAGCAAACCTACAACTCCGCCGCCGATTCCTTTGACGCGCAGCCCCTAGCTTTCTGGAATCGGTGTGGTCACCGAACCATCGAAAGACTGGGTCTCCTGCCCGGCCAGCGGGTCCTCGACGTGTGTTGCGGCACGGGCGCATCGGCCTTGCCCGCCGCGCGGGCGGTCGGCCCCGGGGGCCATGTCGTCGCCGTCGACTTGGCGGATGAGCTGTTGAAGCGGGGACGCGCGAAGGCCCAGGCGGGCGGCGTGGCCTGGGTGGAGTTCAAGCGCGGCGACATGACAAGGCTGGGCTTCCCCGATCGGCACTTTGACGCCGTCGTCTGCGTGTTCGGGATCTTCTTTGTCCCGGATATGGAGAGCCAGGTGGCGGAACTCTGGCGAATGACGGCGGGGGGCGGGCAGTTGGCCATCACCACCTGGGGGCCCCGAATCTTCAGCCCCGCTTACGAGATCTGGCGGGAGGCCGTTCGGCGGGCAAGGCCCGATCTATACACCGCCTTTAATCCCTGGGACCGGATCACTACTCCCGAGGCCGTTCGTAACCTGCTGCGCGACGGCGGAGCGCAAGACATCGAGGTCGTCCTCGAGGACGGGCTTCAGCCCTTGCGCACGTCGGAGGACTTTTGGACGATTGCCATGGGCAGCGGGCTGCGCTGGACAATCGATCAGATGGGTCCGGAGGTGGCGCTCAGCGTGAAGCAGGAACTGCTCCACCATCTTGCGACCGGAGCGGTGGACCGGGTGGAAACCAACGTAATCTACGCAATCGCCAGAAAGAGATGAGATCCTGCGCCCTTGACAGCACCATGTAAGGACCGGGCTCCCAAGGCGGGCTTCAGGCGCTTGTCGCCGGCGTCATGAATGGGCGGATGAGACGGCTCTCCAAGGCGCCCAAGAAGGACAGGGTCCCTAGGCGGGGGAGCTCGAGCACCGCAGAAGCGACGATCGAGCCGTCCTTTTACGACGGTATTGCAGCCCGATACGACAAGACGTGGGGACCTCGCTTCGAAGCCGCCGCTCGCCAGCTGCTGTCGCGGCTGGGCAGGAACAGGATCCAGCGAGCACTGGACATCGGCACCGGGACGGGCGCGGTCCTAAAGGCCCTCGGGCAACGGCAAACGCCGCCGGTGAGGCTGGTTGGCTGCGACCAGTCCCTGCCGATGCTGGCGCGGGCCAGGCGGGTCGCCCGTGGGGTCGAGGTGGTCGCGGCCGATGCGGTCCGGCTGCCGTTTCCCGACGAGTCCTTCGATCTCGTGACCGCGAATTTCGTGCTCTCTCATCTCCGGGACTACGGGGAGGCCCTGCGAGAGGCGTTCCGAGTGCTGAGGCCGGCTGCTCGCCTGCGGGTGTCCAACTGGGCGCCGGCCACCGATCCTTGCAGCACCGCCTGGCGGGAGCTGCTGGGCGCCGCGGTAGGAGCGGAGATGGTCGAGAAAGCCACCAAGCTCGTGGCGCCGTGGGAGGCTCATTTCGGTGACCCGGACAACCTCTCCGCGGCGCTGAGAGAGGCGGGCTTCACCGGAGTCGAGGCCGCCCACATTCCCTTCGTCTGGCCCTCCTCGGTGGAGCGGTACCTGGCCGACCGCGAGTTGAATGCGGCGACTCGAAAGGCGCGGCAGGAACTGGGGGAGGCCGCATGGCATGACTTCCTCAAGAGCGCGCGCCGCGAGCTGCGGATGCGCTTCGGGCGCAACGTCAGCCACAGCCGGGGGATGATCATGGCCAGCGGGGTCAAGCCTTGAGGGCGGGGGCAAGGGCGACCCCGCGTCGGACACGACGAGGAGTCGTACCGTCGTTCCCTTCTCAGGGTTGCGGTTTGTCCGTCGGCGGGGCCGTCGCTCGATAGCCGGGGCGCGTGAGAACGAGGAGCCGCTCCGGGCCTCTCGCCACCACGCGAAGCGACCGGTAAGAACCATCAAGACTCTGGTCGGGCGGTGTGTAGCCAATCGTGTATTGATTCCGAATCTGCTGCGCAATCCGTAGAGCGACTTCGTTGAGCTCTTCGGGCCCCGCGGGGTAGTAGGCGACCCCTCCGCTCAACGCCGTCACTTGATCCAGTTCGTGGCGGGCGTGAGCCGCCTTCGACTCTTCTTCCTCGCCGAGCAGGCCTATGGCGTAGACGAGGATCTCGTGGCGCTCGGCCCGCGACCGAATGTCATTGATCGAGGCCAGGCTAG
>DATMQU010000712.1:0-3580 GCA_035566715.1 Vicinamibacteria bacterium | reverse complement strand
GTGGTCAAGGGCCCGAACTGCGCCATCTCCGCCTTGATCTTGGCCTCGTCCCCCACCACGACCACGGTCTGGGTGACGGAGGGGTAGAAGGACTGCCCCGCCTTGCGCACCTCATCCGCGCCGACCGCGTTGATCCGGGTCACGAACTCGCCCAAGGCCTGGGGAGGCAGGCCGTTGACCCAGTTCGTGGCCAGAGTGCGCGCCACCGCCCCCTGGATCTGGTTCCGCAGCAGGTAGAGGCCGGCCTGGTAGCGCTTGGCGCGGCTGAGCTCCTCCACGGTGGGGCTGGTGGCCCCCATGCGGTCGAACTCGTAGAAGATCTCCAGGGTGGAGGCGGCGGTCACCTCGTTGCGCACGTCGGCGCGCACCCGCACCAGGCCGCCCTCCTGCCGGGCCACCACCGCCCCCCGGGGCGAGTAGGTGTAGCCCTTGTCCTCGCGGATGTTCTTGACCAGGCGGCTGCTGAAAGAGCCCGAGAAGATGGTGTTGGCGACGAGGAGGGAGTAGTACGCGGGATCGGTCGCGGTGACGGTGGGTCGGCCGGTCAGGATCAGGGACTGGACGGAGCCCGGCCGGTTCACGACGTAGATCCGGCGGGCACCGGCCCCCGGAGAGGGCGGGGTCGCGGGGGGAGCCTCGCCCGCTCCCTTCCAGCCCGCGAAGCTCCGGGCCAGGAGCGGCGACACCGCCGCGGGGTCCAGGTCCCCGACCACGACCAGAAGCGAGCGCTCGGGACGGAAGCGGCGGGCGAACTCCGCTTTCAAGAGCTCGGGGGTGACCAGACCCAGCGCCTCCCGCGTGGGCGCCACCACGCGGTAGGGATGGTCGCCGTAGACGGCGCGGGCGAAGGCCTTGTCGGCCAGGAACTCGGGGGTGGCCTCGCGGGCCAGCAGCCCCTGGATGGCGTTGTTCTTGGCCAGCTCGACCTCCGCGGGCGGGAAGGAGGCGTGCTGAGCCACGTCGGCGAGGATCTCCAGGAGGGTCGCGGCCCCCGAGGACAGGCCGTCCACGGTGAGGAAGATCGCGTCGTCCGAGGCCGAGCCCGCGATCTCGCCCCCCACCGCCTGCAGCTCCTCGGCGATCCGCTTGGACGTGCGGGTGGTCGTGCCCTCCTTGATCGTGTCGGCCAGAACCTGGGCCACCCCCTCCCGGCCGGGGGGATCGGCGGCGGTCCCGCCCCGCGTGGCCAGCACCGCGGTCAGCCGGGGAATGCCGGGGCGCTTCACGAGCCAGAGGGTGAGCCCCCCCGGCAGGCGCGACTGGTCGAGGACGGGCACCGGGAGGGGCCGGTCCTCCCCATAGGGAGGCAGGTCCTTGGGCAAGGCCAGCGGCTTCTCCGCCGCCTTGAGGGCGGCGGGCGCGGCCAGGAGCGTGAACAGGACGGCCAGGCGTCGAGCCATGGTCCTACCTCGTCTCTTTCTGAGCGGCGGGGGGGGCGGCGGGCCGGCGGTCCACCACCGTCCGGTTGGCGGCCCTGAAATACGTCCGGGCCGCTCGCTGCACATCCGCCGCCGTCACGGCCTGGATCTGGCCGGGGATCTCGTTCAAGGAGGCCGCGCTTCCCGTGATCAGCTGGGCGAGAGCGAGGGCGTCGGCTCGGTTGATCAGGGGCTCTAGTCCCGCATAGAAGTCCGACCGCATCTTGGTCTTGGTGCGCGCCAGCTCCTCGGCGGGGACCCCCACCGTCACGATCTTCTGGATCTCGCCCTCCATGGCCTCCACCACCGCGCGGGCGGTGGTGGTGGGCTTGTAGAGAGCGAAGATGGTGGTGAGGGTGGGGCCCCCGAAATTCCAGGGGGTGCCCAGGGGCCAGTTGAGGCCGCCCTGCACCTCAAGCAGGAGCTCCTTCCCCTTGACCAGCCCCTGGTAGAAGCGGGACGCCTCCCCCCCCACCAGGATCTCGGCCAGGACGGCCGCGGGCACGTGGTCGAGGCTGCCCCGGGCCGGCATCTTCCAACCCACGGCGAGAGCGGGGACCTTGGCCAGGGGGTCCGTCTCCTCGAGCGCGCGCTCCGCGGTGTTCAGGCTCTCGGAGACGTCGGGGGGCTTGGGGGTGGGGCGGGACGGAACGCCGCCGAAGTACTTCTCGGCCTTGGCGAAGACCTCGGCCGGGAGGAGGTCCCCCGTGAGCGCGAGCACCGCGTTGTTGGGGACGTAGAAGGTGTGGAAGAACGACTCCACGTCGGCCAGGGTCGCCGCGTCCAGGTCCGCGAAGGAGCCGTAGCCATCGTGGGCGTTCTCCCACTTGTCGAAGGCCTTGCCCGCGACGTCGGTCCAGAAGAAGAGGCCGTAGGGCCGGTTCTTGACGTTGACCCGGATCTCCTCCTTCACCACGTCCCGCTGGTTGACCAGGTTCTTCTCCGAGAAATCCAGGGTCTTCATCCGATCCGCTTCGATCCAGAGGAGGGGGTCCAGGGCGGAGACGGGCGCGGAGGAGATGTAGTTGGTGTAGTCGTAGCGCGTGGATCCGTTGAGGACGCCCCCGCCGCCTTCGATGACGCTGTCCATCACCCCTTTGGGGGCCGCGGGCGTGCCCTCGAACATCAAGTGCTCGAAGAGGTGGGCGAAGCCGGTCCGGCCTTTCGGCTCCAAACGGAACCCGATCCCGTAGACCATCGAAAGCCCGAAGGTCGGACTCGTGTGGTCCTCCGAGACCACCACCGTGAGCCCGTTGGGCAGCTTCTTCACCTCCACCGGGATCCGCCATTCGGCCGCCCTCGCGGCCGCGTGGGCGGGGACGGCCAGGCCAAGGGCGAGCACGGACAAGAGCCATCCGCCACGCATCGAGGTCCTCCTCTCTTTTCCGGGGGCCGATCCGCTCACCAGACCCGGCACGCGTTCTCCCGGACCATGGACGCCCCCGGCTTGCAGCCGAAGGCCTTGGCGAACTCGGGCATGTTGGAGACCACGCCGTTCACGCGGTTTGCGGACGGGGAGTGGGGGTCGGTCTGGGCAAGCAGGCGCGTCATCTCGTCCCGCTGGTTCGCGCACCAGATCTGCCCCCAGCCCAGGAAGAGGCGCTGGTCGGCGGTGAACCCGTCCCTGGGCGCGGGCTCCCGGGCCGCGAGCACGTCGCGCAGCGCCTGGTAGGCGATGCGCACGCCCCCGTTGTCGGCCACGTTCTCCCCCAGGGTGAGCCGGCCGTTGACCTTCACATCCGCGACCGCGGTGTAGCCGGAGTATTGGTCGGCCACGCACCCCGAGCGTTTCTCGAACTCCCGCGCGTCCTCCTCCTTCCACCAGTCCTGCAGGTTGCCGGTGGGCCCGAACTGACGGCCCTGGTCGTCGAAGCCGTGGGTCAGCTCGTGCCCGATCACGGCTCCGATGGCCCCGAAGTTGATGGCGTCGTCGATGGCGTTGTCGAAGAAGGGCGGCTGCAGGATGCCGGCGGGGAAGTTGATGTCGTTCATGCTGGGATCGTAGTAGGCGTTGACCGTCGGCGGCGTCATGCCCCATTCGCCGCGATCGACCGGCTTGCCGATCTTGGCGAGATCGCGCCGGGTCTCGAACCGGTCGGCGGCAAGATCATTGTCCAGATAATCGCCGCGGGCCATGTCGAGCGCCGAATAATCCCGCCATT
>DATMQU010000711.1:0-2727 GCA_035566715.1 Vicinamibacteria bacterium | reverse complement strand
TCCCTGGGAATCGGAGGTGGCGAGGATCCGGCTCGTGACCTGGGGAGAGAGGAATCGCCCCAGGCGCTCCCTCTTCTTCTCCTCGGCCACGATCTTCTGGTTGAGTCGGGCCCGCTCCACGGCCACCGCCGCGTAGTTGGCGAGCGCGGTGAGAAGGTCGAGGTCGTTGAGGGTGAAGCAATTGGTGAGCATGGGGGAGTCCACGTGGATGATCCCGATGACCTGATCCTTGTTCCAGAGGGGGGCGCACATCGCGCTCCGAATCCCGTGAAACCGGATGGAGTCCCCGGCCCCAAAGCGGGGGTCCACCATCGCGTCCGAGGTCAGGATCGAGACGCGGTCCTTGAGCACGCGGTCGGCGATGGTCTTGGAGATCGTGATCTTCCCGGTGTCGCTGCCCGCGCCTGGCGTGCGGTGCTTGATCACCATGGGCACGAGCTTGTTATCCGGCTCCTCCTGCAGCATCAGGAAGCCGCGGTCGGAGGGGATGTGGTCGAAGACGATGTCCATGACCTGCTGAAGCACCTCTTCCACCGGCCGCACCGCGATCAAGGTCTCCGCCACCTTGGTGAGGACCTTCAGGATGCGGTTGGACTTCTCGATCTCCTGCAGGTCCACGGCCGGGGCCTTGCGGGGGTCGGCCGGCGCGGGGATGCTGCCCGCGGTGTCGCTCGTGGAGAGGAGCCGGGAGAGCTCGCCCACGCTCCGGATGATGGTGCCCGCCTCCTCGGAGAGCGGTTTGGCCTCGTCCAGGATGACCTTGCCCTCGAGCGTCTTGCTCAAGGTCATGAGGAACTTCCCGAGCAGGATCCGGTCCCCGTCCTTTAAGGGGGCCTCGACCACCGGCACTCCGTTCACCTGGGTGCCGTTCTTGGACTTGAGGTCGGTGATGCGCACCCCCTCCTCGTCCACCGTGATTCGGGCGTGGGTGCGGGAGATGCCGAAGTCCTTGAGGACGATCTGGCAGTCGGGTGAGCGACCGATCACCACCTCGCCGGTGGTGAAGGTGTACGCCTGCGGGGTGTCTCCGTCCTGATAGACGAGGCGATACATGACCCTGAGCGGCCCGAGGCCGCATCCGTCCTGGAAGTCCTTATTCTACTCCCTTTTCAAGCTCCTGAGCATGAGCTCCTCCACCGCCTCCCGGGGGGCTTTGCCTTGGTAGAGGACGGCGCGCATCTGCTCCGCGATCGGCATCTCGATCCCCGCCCGGGCGGCCAGCGCGCAGGCGGCAAGGGTCGTGCGGACTCCTTCCGCCACCAGCCCCGCCGTGGCCTCGGCCAGGCTCCGGCCCGACCCCAGGGCCTCCCCCACCCGACGGTTCCGGGAGAGGGCGCCCGTGCAGGTGAGCACGAGGTCTCCGAGCCCGGCCAGCCCGGCCAGGGTGTCCGGCCGACCCCCCAGGCCCACCGCCAAGCGGGACATCTCGGCCAGGCCACGGGTGATGAGGGCGGCCAGGGTGTTGTGGCCATAGCCCAGGCCGCTCACGATCCCTCCCGCGATCGCGATCACGTTCTTGAGCGCCCCCCCGAGCTCCACCCCCACCACGTCGTCGCTGGAATAGGCGCGGAAGGTGCGGCTGGAGAGGGTCTTCTGCACCGCCTCCGCCACCTTACGGTCGGGGGAGGCCACGACCACGGCCGTGGGCTGCTCGCGCGCGACCTCCAGGGCGAAGGAGGGCCCGGAGAGGACGGCCAAGGCGTGGCCAGGCACCTCCTCTTGCGCCACCTGCGTCATGCGCTGAAGAGTGTCGATCTCGAGTCCCTTGGTGGCGGAGACGAGAACCGCCTCCTTGGGCGCCAAGGCCTTGAGAGCCCGGTACACGCCGCGGCAGAACTCGGAGGGGATTACGACCAGGAGCACCTCCGCCCCCTCCACCGCGCTCCGGAGGTCGTGGGTGGCGGCGATGCCCGCGGGGAGGGCCACCCCCGGTAGATGCCGGGGGTTCCCGCCGCCTTCGGCGATGTCGCGCGCGACCTCGGGCTCGCGGGCCCAGAGGCGCACGTGGTGGTCCGCGCGCACGCAGTGGGCGGCGAGCGCGGTTCCCCACGCTCCTCCTCCGAGGACGGTGACCCTCACCGTCCCCGCTCCCCCACCCGGCCCTCCCGCCCTTGGACGAGGCGTGCGATGTTGCCGCGGTGTCTCCAGACGACCAGGGCCGCGGCGCCGGTGGCGGCCCAGGCCAGGGGCGGGGGAGAGCCGAGCATGAAGGCGGCCGCGGCCAGGGTGACCGCTCCCACCATCGAGCCCACGGAGACGTATCGGGTCAGGGCGAGCACGAGCGCGAACGTGCCCATGGCCAGGAGGGTGGCGGCGGGAGCCAGGGGCAGGAAGGCCCCCGCCCCCGTGGCCACGCCCTTGCCGCCTTGGAAGCCGAGCCAGAGGGGATACATGTGGCCGATCACGGCCCCGAGAGCGGCCAGAGGGGGGAGGACGCTCGAGGTCGGCGCCAGGGCGGAGACGGCCAGGGCCGCGGCCGCCCCCTTGAACGCGTCCAGGAGGAAGGCCAAGAGCCCCGCCGCCTTCCCCGCGCTCCGCATCACGTTCGTGGCCCCCACGTTGCCGCTCCCCACCCGGCGCACATCGGCCACACCGAAGGCGCGGGCCACCAGATAGCTGAAGGGGACGGAGCCGATGAGATAGGCGACGGCCAGCAGAGCGAGATGCCCGGGCATCCCGCCCAGTCTACGCCCCGAGGGGAAAGCTCGCGAGGGGGGTGTAGAGCGC
>DATMQU010000710.1:0-4845 GCA_035566715.1 Vicinamibacteria bacterium | reverse complement strand
GAGCTTGCGGTACTCCGGCTCGTTGGTGTTGTGGCAGACCACGTTGCCGACCCCGCAGACGAAGTTGTGAAGCCCCTCGCACTCGATGTCGTAGACCCATTCTCCGAAGACGGCCCGCCTTTGGAGGCGGGCCTGGAAGGTGCGGTGGCGGCCCCCCTTCTTGCCCTCGCCGGAGACGAAGCGGATGCGGTAGGCCGGCTTGTGAGCGGGCTGGTGGTGGCGATAGACGCGGTAGTCATTCCCGAGCAGGCTGGCCAGGGTGCCCACCTGGGCGGCCAGCATGCGCGAGACCGTCTTGTATTCGAAGAAGCGAGCGCGGTAGGCCGGGGAGGCGGTTCTCTGGAGCTCCCGCGAGAGCCGGCGCGTGCCGTCCGTCCGCATCAGCTCTTCGAAGGCGTGGGCGAGAAACTCGTCGGGGAGGCCGAAGAGGAAGTCCGGCAGCCGCTTGTTCTCCGACCCCTCCCCGCAGTGATGCTTGGCCAGGGCGCCGATGGCCTGGGAGCCCAGATAGAGCCGCCAGGCGGAGTCGGACTTGGCGCCGGCATCGATCGAGCCCCGGCCGCTGCTGATGCGCGCGTAGGCCGCCCGCACCCCCTCCAGCTCCTGGCGGTCGGCCTGGCTGATCACGAGGCCCCCGTTCGCGCCGTTGACATGCCCCTCCGTCGCGTACCACACGAGGACCGTGATCAGGTCCTTGAGGGCGCCGGCGTCGCGAGCCACGTCGTAAACCGCTTGGACCTCGGTCGCGTGCCGCGGGAGGTTGAGCCGCGCCCACCCCGGACGGCAGGGCCGCGTCATGGGCCCGCCTCCCACGGCGACGCGAACGTCAGAGCGCACGAACCCAGGGACCTCCGCCAGGGCGTCCACGAACAGAGCGCGCTCGGGGGCGAAGCTGGCCAGGGTGCGCGCGGCCATGATCTCAGCCCGCTCCTCCGGATAGAATGTCGCCCCCCCCCGCCCGTAGATCGAGTGGTTCGGCGTGGTCTCGACCACGCCCCACTTCTGGTCCGTGGTCAGCATCTCCCCCGTGAAGCGGTGGCGAAGCAGGGACTTGACGGGCGTCCAGCGCGTGCCCCCGCCCACGAAATCGTGGGCCAGGACCTCGAGCCCGGAGCAGTCGGCGTGCCGCTGGTCGTAGAGGGCGGCCATGGTGGCCCAGCCGATCGCGCCCCGGAAGCGGTAGGGCACGGGCTCCCCTCCGGCCACGCTGTGCCCGAGGATCACCTCGTCGATGTCCGTCTGGGGAAACTTCTTGGGCTTGATCTTGTGCTCCTGGGAGGCGCCTAGGAGGTCGTATAGGAAAGCCACGTCCAGCTTGAGGATCTCTATGAATTCGATGATCCCGCGGTTCGCGATGTTCAGCTCCCCGTCGAAGTTGAAGGCCCGGGGGTCGGTGTCGGAGCCGTACTCCGCGATCTTGCGGTAGTTGAGGTCGCCCGTGAGCTCGGTGGAATCCTGGTTCTTCTCGTCCTTGGGCTGGAAGGTGCCGATCCCCACCCGGTCCTTCTCGGAGAGGATGAGCCGCCGCACCACCACGTGGCGGGTGGCCCGGTCCCAGTTGCCGTCGTAGCTCGTCATCAGGTCCTGGTAGATCTTGCGGCAGAAGGGGCAGAGGTTGCCGGTGGGCCCGATCCGGTAGTCCTTGGCGTCCAGCCGCCGGTTCAGCTCCGTGTAGACCGCCTCCTGGGTCTCGAGGGGGATGAGGTGCAGCGGGTCCTCGTGCATGGGGCACCACTGCACGGCCTCCGGATTGGTGGATGCGGGGTCCGTCTTCCAGCCGTAGGTGTAGAGGGCGCCCTCCTTCTGGTTCGAGTAGACCTCTGTCCCCTTCTTGAGGAGGCGGGCGATGGTGGACTTGGAGGAGCCCACCGGCCCGTGCAGGAGCAGGATCCGCTTCTCGGTGCCGTAGCCGTAGGCCGCCGATTTCACGTTGTTGACGAGGCGCATCAAGGGGGCGTCCAGCCCGAAGACGGCATCCCGCCCGCTGTCGATGGGGTCGTCGAAGATCCGGTAGTGGATGTGCTTCTCGTGGTGGCGGGTGTACTCCGCGACCCCGTAGGACAGGATCATGTCGTAGAGCCGCTGGTAGCTGTTGCGGGCCACCCGGGGATTCGACATCACGATCTCGACGTATTCGGAGAACCCGCCCGCCCAGTGACGTTCCCGGTAGCCCTGGAGATCCTGCTTCTGACGGATGAGGTTCAGGAGTGCTTCCGCGCCCGCGACTCCCATCGTGTTCCCCCTCCTGGGGTCGCCGTGGCCGGTCAGGGCGCGGCAGCCCCGATCCTGGGAGCGGCACGCTCCCGGCTTGAGAGTACGGGATTTGGGGGGGGCCTGACAAGGCCGATTGTGGCCGGGCCCACACGCCTTGACGGGCGGCGTCCGGCGCGACACACTGGCGGGAGGGGGAGAAGGAGGAGATGGGTCGAAAGACGATTTCGGTCGACCGCTTCGTAGAGACCCTGCGCTCGTTCCAGAACGAGCCCATCACGCGCGACCGTATCCTCCACTACCTTCGGGAGACGGCCGTGGACCGCTCTTCGCTAGATCCCTTCGTTCACTTCCTCCCCGACGCCTACACGCGGAACTTGATCCACCGCGACGAGCTCATGGAGGTGATGGCGGTTTGCTGGGGGCCCGGGCAGCGCACGGTCATCCACACCCACAACGGACAGCTCGGGTGGATGAGCGTGGAGCGGGGGGCTCTGGCCGTCATCAACTACAAGTGGCTCGGCTGCAACGCCTCCGACAATCAGAACGTGGCCGGCATGGACTGTCTGGCGGGGGCCACCGAGCTGGATATCGACCGCCGCGAGGTCCAGGAGTGCTTTCCCGGCGGGCCCGTGAACACGGTGGACAAGGTCCAGACCATCCACCAGGTGGTGGTGCAGGGCCGGGAGCCGGTGATCTCCCTCCACGTCTACAGCCGGCCCATCGACTCCTGCGTGGCCTTCGACCTGAAGAAGCGGACCTGCTACCGGCGGGCCCTCTCTTTCTACAGTCGATACGGCCAAGTCGTGGTGAGGGAGGGCGACCTGGCGCCGCGCCCCCTCCCCCCATCCCCTCTCGACTAGCGCCGGTTTGACTCCCACCCCCGCCTGACTCATCATCGCGCGGAGCCACTCCCCTCCCATGGCCCAGATCCTCGTCATCGACGACGATCCGCACGTGGCCCGCGCCCTCGTGGAAATCCTGGGCCGCCACGGCTTCTCGGCCGAGCGGGCGGAGTCGGGGGAGCAGGGCCTGGACCGCCTTTCCCACGACCCCTTCGATCTCGTGCTCCTGGACCTGCGCCTCCCGGGCATGAACGGCTTTGAGACCTGCATGCGCCTGCGGGAAGCCCACGGACCCTCCCTGCCCGTGGTCATGCTCACCGCCTTCGGCGACGCGGCCGCCCTCCGACAGGGCTACGAGGCGGGGGCCGACGACTTCCTGCAGAAGCCGGTGGACACCGCCGCCCTCATCCTCAAGGTTCGGGCCTTCCTCCGCATCAAGGGCCTGCACGACGAGATGCTGCGTAACCGGGAGGAAGCCCAGGCCCGGGCCCGCGACTTGGCCCTGCTCCATGAGGTGGGCCGCGACTGGTCGCTCATTGCCGAGCCGGAGGACTTCAACCGGATGGTGACCCAGCGCTTGGCCGGGCTCATCCAGGCCCCCGTGTGCGGGATCGCTCTCTATGACGCCTCCACCCGCACCCTGGGCTTGGCTCTGCCCGTCCACGGCCTGGGGGACGAGGTCGCACGCCAGCTGCGCTACGTGGTGAAGCCGGAGTACCGCAGCCTCTGGAACTTCCGCAACGGCCGTCCCTACTTCAGCAACCGCGCGGCCTCCGACCCCCGGCTGATCCCGGAAATGGTCCAGCTCTCGGGCGCGGAATCGGTGGTGCTGGTGCCCATGCTCTCCGAGGGGCACGTGCTGGGGCTGCTGGTGGCCGCCAACAAGCCCGGGGGGTTCAGCGACGCCGACGTGCAGATCCTCTCCATCTTCGCGGGGCCCGCCGCCACGTTCCTGCGCAGCCGCCAGATCTTCGACCGCGAGCGGCGCCACGCCGCCCGCCTGGAACGCCTGTCCGCGCTGGCGGGGGAGATGGCCGCCATCTCCGGCCGCGCGCGCCTCCTCAGCCTCACCGTGACCCGCATCCAGAAGGATCTGGCCTACGAGCGGGTGGCTTTTTACGCCCCCGAGGAGAGGGACGGCTTGCGGCTGGAGTTCGAGTCGGGGCCGGGGCTTCCCGGGGACGCCCCTCCCGACCCGGAGCTGCTGCGCTGGGCCGCGCGGGGCACGACACCCCTGCGTCCCCATCGGAGCGATTTCGCCTCCGAGCTGGCGGTGCCGGTGCGGGCGGGGGACCACGCCCTGGGCGTCCTCTACCTGCTGCGCTCTTCGGCTACTCCCCTCGATGAGGAGGAGGTGAACCTCGTCTCCACCCTGGCCGGCCACCTCGCGCTGGCCTTGCGCCGAGCGGAGAGCGAAGCCGCCACCGAGCGCATGGCCCAGCAGATGGCCACCCTCTATGACCTGGGGCTGGAGACGGCCGCCCTGCGCGACCTCCGCTTCCTGTTCGTGAAGGCTACGGAAGAGGCGGGTCGGCTCATCCGGGCCGACCACACTTCGGTCTTCCGGATGAACGAGGGGGAGGGCACCCTCCGCCTCTTCGCGGCCTGGCGGCGGGAGGCGGGCGCGGAGGAGCCAGAGCCCGTGTTTCAGCGCGGGGAGGGGATCGCGGGGCGAGTGGCCCGGGACCGGGTGCCCGTCCTCGTGAACGACACCTCCGGGTACGAGGGTTTCGTGCCCCGCAGCACTCCCGTGGCCCGGATTCTCTGCGTGCCCCTGATCCACTACGAC
>DATMQU010000709.1:0-4370 GCA_035566715.1 Vicinamibacteria bacterium | reverse complement strand
CCGGACGTCCTCGGGGCACTTTGGGGTGCTCAGCGCTATGTCGCCTCGCCCAGCACCGGGCGGCCCTTCTCGTCGGGCCAGATGGGCGGAGTCACGACCGGTTCTCTGCGTCCGCCACCCGCTTGATCCCATCAACCAGCTTCGTAAACAACACGGCATCTGCAGAGCCAACCGGACTCTTCCGTTGCACGTTCAGCTTGTCCATGACGCTCAAGCGAGCGAGAGCGCGACGTGTATCCAACGCCGGTGTGACAACGTGCCACAGGAGCCCGATTGTCCCGGGGCCAGGCTCATTCCAGCCGGCGCTCACCTCCTCCGTGAGCTGCTCGAGCAGCTTGCCGAGGCGGTCCTCCCGGGCCGCCTGCGCGGTGAATTCAAAAATCCGTCCGCCGCTATTCAGGAGCCGCGTGACCGATAGCGCGACAACCCCGCGCGCGCTTGCCGGAGGCCCCGTAAGGCCTGTCCTGATCTGCGCCAGCGCATCGGTATAGGCCCGCCGGGAGCCAGTCCCAGCGAATGGGCGCTTGCACGCGACATAGACGGTGCGCCCGTCCACCTCGCAGCGGATGTCCGGCTCGACGAGCTCGGGCACGAGCCCCGCGCGCCACAGCTTACTCGCCATCGTGAGCTCGAAGAGGATGTTGCGCGCTTCGTTCGTGTTCGCGGTTTCGTCCGCTGGCCGCGGGGCCCAGGAGGATCCTCACGAGCCTTCGCTTGATGATCTCCGGCGCGAGAGACCGTGCAAAGGGAAGGATATCGGCCAGCTCGAAGCTCTCCGTGAGCGCGGTAGACGAACGCGCCGGGTGTTCGTTGAATGCTTCCCGGGCGCCTTCCTGGCCTCCCGTCTTGAGCGCGCTGACCAGCTCGGCAACCCACACACGGTACTTTCCGAACCGACCGCCCTCGAAACGCTCCCCTAGCCGCAGCAGCCGACAGAACTCAAGCGCCTCATCCAGCCCGTTGAGGATCCAGTTCCAGCTGACGCGGTCCATGTCGCCCCTCAAGCGCCGAGATCAGGGGCGCCAGGCCTCAGTGCCCACTCATCGACCGGGGCCCGCCCCCACGCCCGCCGACGCAGGTAGACTCGCGGGCTACGGTCACCGAACCCGCCGCCGCGCCGCCCACGCGACCCCGATGCACGTCAGGCCCCAGAGCGCAAGGGGCGCGGGCTCCGGCGTCGGCGCGAGCACGTCAATGCGCCCCTCGGCGAACAGAGGCAGCCACGCGTTCGTGTCAGGCTGCCACACGAGATCGAACTGGGACGGGCCGGTGCCAGTGAAGCCTGCGCCGTCAATCCGAGTGGGAGGAAAAGAACCGGGCAGACTCTGCCAAATACTTACGGAGATCTCAGCTGAAAAGGTGCTCGCTAGCGTCGTCAGGGCCAGACTATCCGCAGGCAGGCCGGGCACCGGATGCCCGGGCGGAGCGCCCGCGAACGGAGGCAGTAGCGCAGAACCCCAACTGAGGCTGGCAAAGCCCGAGGCGCAGAGGTGGCCCGGAACCCCCTCCCCCCAGCCGGGCGCCCCCCGGGGTCGCACTGGGGTATGAATACCCCAGGCGAGAACAGCGAGATAGGGGCGTCGGTGTTGAACGCACTCGCTCCTGCAGAGACGCGGTCGCCCGGAGGGCACGGAAAGGGCCGAGGATCGCCACCGGGACCGGCACAAGACACGTGAAGGAACTCTGATGGTTGCTCGTTTACAGACCCGTTGAATTGGCCCCCAAGGCGGAAATCGGGCGCCGTGACTGTGAATGACACGAAGCCGTTGCCTTCGAAGAGCGCGCCGGGCGGCTCAATGAATGCCGACACGGTGAAAACTATCGAACTGCAGGGCGGCGGCCGGGGCGGGAACCCCCAGGCCGAGCAGCAACAGGAGGGACAGGTAAGTGGTCATCCTCCCGCCGGTGTAGGAAGTCGCCGCCGCGTCGCCTGGCTCGCTCAGGGCAGACAGGCTCGCCGCGAGGAGCAGCACGACACGTGTTCTAGCGAGTCCGAGCGAGGAGATCATGTTCGCCTCCGTCGAAGCGCCCAGGACCGAACGTCCCCGCGCGCCAAGGGCCGTCCCCGACTGTGAAGAGGGGCCAAAGGCTAGGCGTCTACAGTCCCGCTGTCAACTCTTCCTCTCGCAGTAAGCGCACCCTCAGAGTGCAATCTCCGGCTCCTGCATGCTGCGGCCAGTTCCACGCTTGAAGGCGACCTCGGGCGGCCATCCTGGCATGCGTGTTGAGCCGCAGGTGTTCGACGAATTCCGTCGCCCGGTTTCTGGGCCGGCTGGCCGCGCAGCCAGGGAGCAGGGCCACCGTGAGGGCGAGACAGGCCGCGAGCGGTCGGAGATATCTGACCATGGGGCCTCCCGCCAGTGAGTCAGCCTAGCCTACGGCGGCAGATGGGAGGGTCAATGGGGTCCCCGAAGGCCACCGGGTGGCCCCTCAGGGCTTTTCACAGGTCGCCGATTTCCGCGCTGGCCGGGCCCTGGAGAGCCTCTCAAGCCCCCAAATAAGGCTTGCATTCTTAAGTGTACCGTCAATAGCGTGGCTTGCCAGGAGGAAACGGGACATGCCGCCTGGCGCCCACCATTCATCCGAGTTTCTGTGGCGAGTCTCGGACATCGTCCAGCAGCATCGGGTCAGCGATCGCACCGTGCGCCGGATGATTGCAGCCGGAACTCTGCGGGTCGTGCGCCCACCGGGACTGCGCATCGTGCGGATTCCGGATTCCGAAATACGGCGACTATTCCACAGTCGGCCGGCGCGCCCGGCGGCGGGCGGGACATGACGAGCCCAAGCGACGACCTCGCGGGTCTGTTGGCCAGGCTCGTGACGTTGTACCGGGCAAGGTCCGCGGGGGTCGATCTCGCTGGAGTGGCCGCCGGCAGAACCAGTGCCGCGGCGAGTCCGCTGATGTTCGCCTCGGGCGCGTTGGACGTGGCCCCGGCGGCCCTGAGTCCAGCGGGCGCGGCGCCCTCAAGCGACATGAGCGCCGCCACCCCGCAGGCCGTGCAGACCGACCCGGCACCCGTGCCGGAAACCACCCCGACTTCCGCGGCGGTCAGCGCGAGCGACAGGGTGCGCGCCGGCGGGTCCGAGGCGTTCAATGCGGCGAACGCCTCGGACCCCGCGTCCCTGGCGAGCGCGCCGAAGGATGCGCTGGCGCAACTCACCGCCGTCAGGTCGGCGCGCGAGACGCTGCGGCTGGCTCAGGACCTTGAGAACCTGTTCGCTGAGGATCAGCCGCCGCGGCTACCGCCGACGCCACCGACGATGAAGTTGCCGGCCGGGCGCGCGCGGCCCGCGCAGCCGCCGAAGGCTGCGCCGCGAACCCAGGCGCGCAGGGCCCTGGCGCTCTCGGGAGTAGGCGGCCAGCAGGCGCAACTCCGCCGATTACTGACGCAGTTGCTCAAGCCGCACGCGGGCTAAAAGAGACCACCGGCGGGTTCGGGGCCCGACCGGTGGGAGAAACGGAGCGGACAGTGAACAGGAACGTATCACGAACGCATCGGTCCGACCACAACGAAGGCGAGCAATCCACACGGGTTCCGCACGGGGCTCCACCCCACACGGGGGCAAAGCGCCGGGGCCGGGCCTGGCGGAACGTCATCGATGCCGCGGTGAACAAGGCCCGCCGGCGCCCGGGTCGCCGTGCGTAGCGGGCGCTCGCGTCTCCCGCTCCGCCGGCAGGCCCAGGCCGCGCGTGCGCACGTAGAGTACGCGCTCGATGCCACCGGCTGGCGCTGGTCGCGCCGGCTCTCCGGCTGGATTGATGCCCTCGTGATTCTCGAAGAGACTGAGCCGTGACGAGCGCCGAGTTCCTCCGGCCCTTTCGGGCTGTGCGGCAGATCGACCCCCGGACGTGGTGCGCGCGATGCCCGAGGCACGACGGGATGAATGAGTTTCTGAATATCGCGCGTGGCGACCAGGAGTTCCGCGTCTACTGCCGTGAAGGCTGCCGGCGCGCTGAGGTACTTCAAGCTCATGCCCTGACGGACCGCGATCTCCTGATCGACGGTGACGGCGAGGTGCGCGCCGCCGACGGGGCCTCACCCGGGGGCTCCGGTGTATCGCGACAGCAGCGGTTCACGCACACCCGGCCCTGCCCGATCTGTGGCGGGGCTGAGGGCGATCCGCGCGGCGTCGGCCAGCGGTGCAATGGATACCTGAGCCGCGATGGGCGGTACGCCTACTGCTCGCGCGAGGAGTTCTCCGGCGGCTTGCCGCTCTACGGCGACACCGGGGCCTATGCGCATGCGCTCGAGGGCTCGTGCCGGTGCGGCGGGCCGCACGGCGAGGCCCCTCCCCCGCGATCGAGCAATGGACAGCCCCGGCCCGTCGAGGCCGAGCGGGTCGTGCAGACGCGGCGATGGACAATCTTC
>DATMQU010000708.1:0-2906 GCA_035566715.1 Vicinamibacteria bacterium | reverse complement strand
TGATGGTGGGCCTGGTCAAGCGGTACGCGGAGGGGGCCGTCATCCTGACCGAGGGCGCCCCCGGTGGACAGCTCCAGGTGATCCACCAGGGACAGGTCCGGATCAGCAAGGCCGTTCCGGGCGGGGGGGAGGAGGCCCTGGCCATCCTGCGGCCGGGGGAGTTCTTCGGGGAGATGGAGTTCTTCGACGGGGGTCCGGCCTCGGCCCACGCCATCGCCCACACCGACTGCGAGGTCCTGGCCCTCCCCCACGGCGAGGTGGTCACCCTGATGGCGAACCGCCCGGACCTGACCTCCAAGTTTTTCTGGGCCTTCGGCCGGACCCTGGCCAGCCGACTTCGGGAAACCAACCAGAAGATGGCGGCCCTTCTGGCCATTGCCCGGACGTTCTAGCCGGGGGGGCCTAAAGTGCGGCGGGAGTGGGCTTTAGGGTTTGACAAACCGACCGCTTTACCCTAAGATCAACTATTGCTTTGGGTTGCCCCGGGCGCCGCTGCGGGATCGGGGTACGACATCTGGCAGGAATCCGCGTATCGAGGTGACGTTTTCGTGTTCGAAGCACTGAGCGAAAGGCTCCAGGGGATCTTTCGGTCGCTCCGGGGTCAAGGTGCGTTGTCCGAGGCCCACGTGGACGCGGCCCTGCGCGAGGTCCGGCTCGCCCTCCTCGAAGCGGACGTCCACTTCAAGGTGGTGAAGCAGCTCCTGGACCGTGTCCGGGTGGCGGCCACTGGCCAGGCGGTGCTGAAGAGCCTCACCCCCGACCAGGCCGTGCTGCGAGTGGTGCGGGACGAGATGGTGGCCGTGCTGGGCGGTGACGAGGCCCCCCGGGTGCTGACCTCGCCCCGCCCCCCCTCCGTGGTGCTCTTGGCCGGACTCCAAGGCTCGGGCAAGACCACGACCGTGGCCAAGCTCGGGCGCTGGCTCTCCGCGCGGGGAAGCCACCCCCTGCTCGTGTCTACGGACGTCAACCGCCCGGCCGCCCGCGAGCAGCTCCGGACGCTGGGGGCGCAGGCCGATCAGAAGGTGCATCACCCCCTGGGAAGCGCGGACCCCCGAGAGATCCTGCGCTCGGCGCTACGCGAAGCGTCGGACCTCGGCCACGACTTCGTCATTGTGGACACCGCGGGCCGGCTCCACATCGACGAGGCGCTGATGACGGAGCTCCAGGAGCTCAAGACCATCGCCGAGCCCAGCGAGGTCCTCTACGTGGCGGATGCGCTCACCGGCCAGGATGCGGTCCGCAGCGCGGAGGAGTTCCATAGGCGTATCGGGATCACCGGCATCGTCCTCACCAAGCTGGACGGGGACGCGCGCGGGGGGGCGGCTCTCTCCGCGGCCGCGGTCACCGGCTGCCCGGTCAAGTTCGCGGGGGTGGGGGAGAAGGTCGACGGTCTGGAGCCGTTCCTGCCCAGCCGGATGGTGGCGCGCATCCTGGGCATGGGGGACGTGCTCGGCCTCATCGAGCGGGCGGAGGAAGCGGCGGACCACGAGAAGGGGGAGGAGCTCGTCCGGAAGCTCCGCCGGGGCGAGTTCACCCTCGAGGACTACCGGGACCAGATGACGCAGCTCCGGCGGATGGGACCCCTCGACCAGGTGCTCTCCATGATCCCGGGCGCCGGCTCTCTGAGCGGCGTGGACGTGGACGCGGGGGAGGCGGAGATGCGGCGGGCCATCGCCATCATCGACTCCATGACGGCCAAGGAGCGTCGCGACTCCTCGATCATCAACGGCAGCCGCAAGAAGCGGATTGCCCGGGGGAGCGGCAGTGCGGTCGAAGACGTGAACCGGCTGCTCAAGCAGTTCGCGCAGGCGCGCAGGCTCATGAAGGGCCTGGGGGGAGGAGCCAAGGCCATGAAGCGAATGGCCGCGCGCCTGCCCCATTTTCGCTAAAGGAAAGGCATTTAGGATGCTCTCGATCAGACTGAGACGGACGGGGACCACGAAGAGACCCTACTATCGGGTGGTGGTCGCGGATTCCAAGGCGTGGCGGGACGGCCGATTCGTGGAGGTGCTGGGGCACTACGATCCACGGCGCAACCCGGCGGTGGTCAAGATCGACGCCGAGCGGGCGCAGTACTGGATCGGCCGCGGAGCCCAAGCCTCGGACACCGTCCGCAGCCTGCTCAAGCGAAAGGCCGAGGCCGCGGGCTAGGAGCGGTGGAGAAGCTGCTCATGACCCTCGTGCGGGCCCTGGTGGAGGCGCCCGAGCGCGTGTTCGTAGAGGAGCGCGTGGAGGGGGGGGTGTCGGTGCTGGAGCTGGAGGTGGCCCCCGACGACCGGGGCCGGGTCATCGGCCGCCGGGGCCGCACCGCCGACGCCCTGCGCACGGTCCTCGAGGCGGTGGGCCGGCGCCGCGGTCGGCCCTGCGAGCTGGAGATCCGGGATTGACCGCCCCCCGCGCCTTTAGCGACCTGGTCGTGATCGGCCGGGTGGTGAAGCCCCAGGGCCGCAAGGGGGAGGTGCTGACCCAGTCCCTCTCCGACCGGCCGGATCGCTTCCCCTCCCTGCGGCGGGCCTACGTGCCCGGACCGGGAGGCGAAGCCCGCGAGGTGACCGTGACCTCCTGCTGGCCGCACAAGGGACGCTTCGTCCTCAAGCTCGAAGGCGTGGACTCGATCGACGAGGCGGAGGGTTACCGGGGGCTGGAGATCCGCATCGGGGAGGACGAGCTCACTCCCTTGCCGGAGGGCTCGTACTACCATCATCAGCTGCGGGGCCTCAGCGCGGAGGATGCGGCCGGGCGCCCGCTGGGCACGGTGGTGGACCTCCTGGAGACGGGGGCGGGCGCTCCCGTGCTGGTCGTGCGGGGGGCGGACGGGGAGTCGCTCATCCCCCTGGCCGCGCCCTTCGTGACGCGGGTGGACCTCTCCCGCGGCCGCTTGGTGGCCGTCCTTCCGGAGCTGGTCG
>DATMQU010000707.1:0-3973 GCA_035566715.1 Vicinamibacteria bacterium | reverse complement strand
CCTGCAAGCGCTGCACGCCCTCCCCGTGGCGCTTCTGAATTTCCGCCTCGACCCCGCCCAGGGTGTCTTCGGAGAGCGCGAAACGCGGAAGGGAGAGTGCGGCCATCGAAGTGGCGGTCGCACCTAGAAACTCGCGTCGGGAAAGTGGAGGCATGGGGCTGAGTCTAGCCCAGAAACCGGCGCCTGCAACCTCCCCCTACCTCCGGCGGGGGAGAGACCCCGGCTTGCTCCGCCGATCCACCGTCTCTCTCGGAGCCCACGCCCATGCCGAGCGTTGGCGGTCGCGGCCAGAGTTTGCGCCGGGAATTGATATAGAGTGAGGGGGCGGCGGCGGACCCGGGAGAGGGTCGCGGCGAAAGGAGCGTGTATGGGACCGAAGGACGCCATCAAGAAGGCGAGAGAGAGCAAGGCGAAGTTTGTGGATCTTCGCTTCATCGACGTGCCTGGACTTTGGCAACACTTCTCGATTCCGGTGGCGGAGCTGACGGAGGAGCTGTTCGCGGAGGGGATCGGATTTGATGGCTCTTCGATCCGGGGCTTTCAGACCATCGACGAGTCGGACATGCTTCTGATGCCCGACGCCTCGACCGCGGTCATGGATCCCTTCACGAAGGTTCCCACCCTGGTCTTGATCTGCAACGTCAAGGACCCGGTGCGGGGTGTGGCTTACACGCGCGACCCCCGCTACGTGGCCCAGAAGGCGGAGGCCTACGTCAAGAAGTCGGGGGTAGCGGACACGGTCTTTATCGGCCCCGAGCTCGAGTTCTTCTTCTTCGACGAGATGCGCTTCGACCAGACCTACAACTCCGGTTACTACTACATCGACTCGGAGGCGGGGTTTTGGAATGCGGGCAAGCCGGGGACCCCGGAGCGGCCCAACCTGGCCTACAAGCCCCGCTACAAGCAGGGTTACTTCCCCGTCCCCCCCATGGACAAGTTCCAGGACATCCGCTCCGACATGGTTCTGGCCCTGGAAGCGGTGGGGGTAAAGGTGGAGGTGCACCACCACGAGGTGGCCACCGCCGGGCAGACCGAGGTCGACATGCGCTTCGGGACCCTGACCAAGATGGCGGACAGCGTCCTCTGGTACAAGTACTGCGCCAAGAATACGGCCTTTAAGCACGGCAAGACCGCGTGCTTCATGCCCAAGCCCCTTTTCCAGGACAACGGCTCGGGGATGCACACCCACCAGTCGCTGTGGAAGAAGGGCAAGAACCTCTTCTACCAGCGGGGGGGGTACGCCGACATCTCCAAGATGTGCCTTAACTACATCGGGGGGATCTTGAAGCACGCCCCCGCCCTGTGCGCCCTCATCGCCCCCACCACCAACTCCTACCGCCGCCTGGTGCCGGGCTACGAGGCCCCCATCAACCTGGTCTACAGCCAGCGCAACCGGTCGGCCTGCATCCGGATCCCCATGTACTCCTCTTCCGAGCGGGCGAAGCGGATCGAGTTCAGGACTCCCGACCCCTCCTGCAACCCCTATTTGTCCTTCGCCGCCTGCCTCATGGCCGGCCTGGACGGCGTGGCCAACAAGATCGATCCCGGCCAGCCCATCGACAAGGACCTCTACGAGCTGCCCGAGGCGGAGGCGCGCAAGGTCAAGCACCTCCCGGGCTCCCTGGATGAGGTCCTGGACGCCCTCGAGAAGGACCACGACTTCCTCCTCCGGGGAGACGTCTTCACCAAGGACCTGATCGAAACCTGGATCTCCTACAAGAGGACCAACGAAGTCGACGCCATCAGGCTCCGGCCACACCCCTGGGAGTTCGCCCTCTATTCCGATATCTGAGCGCCGGGGACCGAGGTCGACGTAGCGGGCCCGAGCACTCCACCCCCTCTTGGCCCAAGAGGCCGACGACCTCCGCTCGCCTTCCTCCGGCGAAGGCCGCGGCCGGACCACAGGTCTAAGAGGTGGGGGCGGTTCTTGGTCTCGGGGCCGGGGCTCAGCGGGGGTCTGGCGGCATCGGGCCCGGATGCGACCTCACCGAGCCCCAAGCCGCCGCGGGCCTTGAGCCTGGCTGGCTCTCAGGCGACTCCGGACAGGCGGCCTCGGGCCCGCAGCTCGGAGGGGAGCAAGCACCGGTAGATGAACTCGTTCACCCGGACCGGCACCCCGGCCTCCCGTCCGAGGCGCAACACCGCACCGTTCTGGTACTCGAGCTCCGAGGGGCGCCCTTCGAGGATATCGCGCTGCATGGAAGCGGTGGCCTCCGGAGGCATCCCATCGATGAAGCGCAGGGTACGTGTCACGGCCTCGTCCCCCACCGCGATCCCCCGCGCTCGGGCCAGGTCCCAGACTTCCTGCATCGCCGCCGTCAGGAGCTCGCGGGTCTCGGGTACCGCCCGCATGACGCCCGCCGGCATCCGGGTCACCGCCCCCAGACCGCTGAAGGGGGCGATGAAGAGAAACTTCTCCCAGACCGCGACGTTGATGTCCTCGGGCGTATGCACCGAGAGGCCGCGGGCCCTCTCGAAGGCGGCCCGCAGCGCGCCCACCCGCTCGCTCTGGCCGCCATCCTGCTCACCGAACTCGACGCGCGGGTCCATGGCCGCGTGGCGGATCCGGCCGGGAGCCACGACGTAGCTCAAGATCCGGCAGAGCCCGCCCAGGACGCGGTCCTTTCCCACGACCCTCCCCAGTTCTTGGGCGGCCTCCACTCCGTTTCCGAGGGGAACCACGAAGCCCTGCCGCCCGAGCATGGGCGGCATCTGATGGGCGGCTTCCGACACCTGCCCCGCCTTGACGCACACCAGCACGGCATCCGCCTGGCCCACCGAACGGCAGTCGTCGGTCACCTCCGCGGGGCGAACCAGGAAGTCTCCGGCAATGCTCTCCACCCGTAGACCCTCCGCGCGGATCGCCTTCAGGTGCTCGCCGCGGGCGATGAAGACCACCGACTCCCCCGCCTGGGCCAAGCGGCCTCCGAAATAGCCGCCCACGCCCCCCGCCCCAAAGATCGCGATGCGCATCTAGACTCCTCCGCGTGGCGAGGCCGTCGCCGGAGTATCCCCTGACGGGCGCTACTTTAAGATCCTGGCTCACCAGGCAGGGGAAATCCAGGCGCGGGTCCCGAAGGCTCGCGCCCGCGATGCCGATTCTCCCGCGCGGGCGGGGTGGTACCATCCCTTTCGTGCGTGCCGCTATCCCGCGCGTCATCAACGCCGTGGCTCCCATCCGCATCTGTGACAACGGGGGCTGGACCGACACTTGGTTCGCCCGCCACGGGAAGGTCTTCAACATAGCGGTGTCTCCCCTCGCGGAGGTGCAGATCGAAGCCCGGGAGCGGGCCGAGGGAGAACCGGCGGTCGTGATCCATGCCGAGAACTTCGGGCACCGCTACGCGCTGAGTCCCGATCGCGAGGGCTGGGACCGCCATCCCCTGCTGGAGGCCGCCGTCCGGCGGGCGGCCCTCGCCCGCGACCGGGCCGTCCAAATCACCATCTTCTCTGAGGCCCCGCCGGGAGCCTCCACCGGAACCTCGGCCGCCGTGGCCGTTGCCCTCGTGGGGGCCCTGGACCGCCTGAACGGCGGCGACCTGGACCACCACCAGGCCGCCTACGCCGCGCACTCCATCGAGGTGGACATACTGGGTCGGCAAAGCGGCATCCAGGACCAGCTCTGCTCGGCCCACGGCGGCATCAGCTATATCGAGATGACGGACTACCCACAAGCCTCCGTCACCCGCCTGGAGGTGGGCGACGCCACGGCCTGGGACCTGGAGCGACGTTTGGCCCTCGTCTACCTGGGGCGCTCGCATGACTCGTCGGAGGCCCACCAGCGGGTCATCCGGGAGCTGGAGGAGGCGGGATCCGAGTGTCGCCAGCTCAACGACCTCCGCCGGGCGGCCGAGCGTTCGCGGGACGCGGTCGCGGCGGGTGACCTGGAGGCGCTCGGCCGCGCCATGATCGAGAACACGGAGGCCCAGGGCCGTCTCTGCTCCGACCTCATCGGCCCCGACGCCCAGCGGGT
>DATMQU010000706.1:0-2765 GCA_035566715.1 Vicinamibacteria bacterium | reverse complement strand
CCTGTTGGAGGAGGCGGCGCGCGGGGGCCTCGTGCTCTTGACCAGCGAGAGCCGCCTGCTGGACCGTCGTCCCCCCCGCGAGGGTGCCGTGCTCGCACTCTGGATTCCCTCCGCTTTCAGCAAGCGCGAGCAGCTCGCTATGGTGATGCGGGACCTGGGCCTCCAGCCGCGGGCCGCCCGTTGCATGGCCTGCGGGGGGGAGCTGCAGCCAACCCCCAAAGAGTCTGTGCGCGCACGCATCCCGCCCCGCACCGCGCTCTGGAGGGACGAGTATTTCCTCTGCGCGGGCTGCGACCGACTGTTCTGGCGGGGCACCCATTGGGAGCGCATTTCAGGAGCCCTCCGGGTGGCGGCGGGAACGTGACCTTTCGCTCCTCCCTCCTGGCCAGCCTCCTTCCCACCTTCGCCGTCAGCGCGCTCTTGCTCCTCGGCCTGGAAGGCCTCGCCCGCTTGCGGGAGCCCAAGCGGTCCGCACCCCCCGTCGCGGACTACATCTGGGACTGGACGGGCCAGATGGGGGGCGATTTTTACACGATGCGCTCCGAGGCCGTTGGCTGGCCGCCCTGGGAGGAGTTCAACCACGACGGCCTGCGCGACCGCAGGCACCCCCTGGAGAAGCCAGAGGGGGTTCGTCGGGTCGTGGTCTTGGGGGACAGTGTGACGCTGGGAGACGGGATTCGGCCCTACGAGGCCTTCCCCCAGGTCCTGGAGGCGCGTCTGCGGGCGGAGGGGCAGCGGATCGAGGTGCTGAACGTGGCCCTCTGGGGCTGGTCCACCCGCCAGGAGCGCATCGCCTATGCCCGCATCGCGCGGAAGTACCGGCCAGACGATGTCGTGCTGGCCGTTTGCCTGAACGACATCCCCGAGCTCCAGAACAACCTGAGCCGGCCACCCCGGCTCCTGGCCGTGCTCCACGAGCGCTCGGCCCTGGTGCGGAGGCTGGTGAACGCTCAGGGCCGGGAGATCAGCCGGGTGGAAGAGCTGTTCCTGGACCGCGAGTCGCCGCGGGTGCGCGAGGCGATGGCCCGTTTCTTTGCGGAGGTGCGGACCCTGCGCTCCGAGGTCGAGGCCGACGGCGCCCGCTTCGCGATGATCGTGTTCCCCTTCCGCTTCCAGCTGGAGGCGGGGGCGCCCGCGGCATCGGTCCAACAGGAGATCATGTCCTTCTGCCGCGCGCAGGGGCTGCCCTGCCTCGACCTGCTGCCCGCCTTCCGGGCGGCCGGGGTCTCGGCGTTCCTGGACTACGACCATCTCAGCCCCGCGGGCGCCGTCCTCACCGTCGGCTCGATACGGTCGGGCGACCTGCTCCCCCCCGGCCCATCCGACACGGATATTCTGCGAACACACCTGGGTCCGAGGCAGACCGTGGTCGCGGCGCTGGTCGAGGCTCTCGCGGACAAGGATCCCGCCGTGCGCACGGCCGCCGCCTCTGGCCTGACAACCATCGGCCCCGCGGCATCCGCGGCCGTCCCGCGGCTGGCCGAGGCTCTCCGCCGTGACGGGGCGGAAGCGGTGCGATCGGCAGCGGCGCGGGCGCTGGGGTCATTGGGAATGGATGCGAAGGCGGCGGTCCCGGCTCTCTTCGAAGCCCTGAGCGATTCCCGGGAGGGCGTTCGCTGGTCGGCCGCGGACGCGCTTTCGAAGATGGATCTGGCCGGTCTGGGGGCGGTGGCTCAACTGGCGACCGCCTTGCGGAGCCCCGACAGCTACGTGCGGGGCTTCGCGGCCTGGACGCTGGGCAACCTGGGGCCGGCGGCCCGGGACGCGGTCCCCGCGCTGGTGCAGGCCCTGGGCGAGACGGAGGGGGCCCCAACCGTGGAGGCGGCGCTGGCGCGCATCGGACCCGCGGCGGCGGAGGCGGTTCCCGCCCTCCTCCTCGACCTCCAACACAAGGACGCGGGTCGCCGCTGGCGAGCGGCGCGGACGCTGGGTCGCCTGGGTCCCGCCGCGCGGGCGGCGGTGCCGGGTCTGGTCGACGCCCTGCACGACCCCGAAGAGATGGTGCGGGCGCACGCCGCCCGGGCCCTGGGGCGCATAGGCCTGGAGGCGCGGCCGGCCGCGGCCGCCCTCCAGCGCGCGACGGGCGACCCCGACGAGTCGGTTCGCCAAGAGGCGCGGGGGGCCCTCGACAAGCTGCACTGAGGTCCGGGTCCGGAGCGGGTTAGAATGGGCTATGGACGCTGAGAATCTTCAGGATCGCTACGCGCCGGAGAACCGCTGCTTCGGCTGCGGGCCCGCCAACGAGAAAGGCCTGCGCATCAAGAGCCGGGCGGAGGGTGACACGGTCGTGGCCAACTGGACCCCCGAACCGCAGCACGAAGCCTTTCCCGGCGTCCTGTGCGGCGGGATCATCGGCACCCTGCTGGACTGCCACAGCAACTGGACGGCGGCCTGGCACCTGATGCGGAAGGGCGGGCACGCGACTCCCCCCTGCACGGTCACCGCCGACTATCACGTGCGCCTCGTCCGGCCCACCCCCAGCGGGGCGGCCGTGTTCTTGCGGGCGCAGGTGGCGGAGTCCGGCCCCGACCGCGCCACCGTGGAGGCCACGCTGGAGGCGGGGGGCAAGCTCACGGCCAGCTGTCGCGGCCTCTTTGTGGCCGTCCGCGAAGGCCACCCGGCCTATCACCGCTGGTAGCGCAGCCTGAACCAAAGAATCTGGCGTTTGACAGGGGGCGGAGGCTAACGATGACTCTCGCATTTCCGGTGGCTCGCAACGACGAGGTGCCGGGGGGGCCGCAGCCGGCTTCCCCCCCCGTCGACGA
>DATMQU010000705.1:0-6463 GCA_035566715.1 Vicinamibacteria bacterium | reverse complement strand
GATCCAGATCAGGTAGGGGTCCCGCGTCCGCCGCCAGGGCAGGTCGCGGCGGTGGCGGCGGTACCAGTCGAGGAGCCGCTGCTGCAGCCTTTCCGGTCTAGCTGATTCTCTCAATGTCCGCCCCCAGCCCCCGGAGCTTCTCGTCAATGCGGTGATAGCCCCGGTCGAGGTGGTAGACGCGGTCCACGATGGTCTCGCCGCTCGCGGCCAGGCCGGCCAGGACCAGGGAGGCCGAAGCCCGCAGGTCGGTGGCCATGATCTGGGCCCCCGAGAGCGGGGTCGGGCCGGTCACGAGTGCGGTGCGGCCCTCCACGCGGACGTTGGCACCCATGCGCTGCAGCTCCGCCACATGCATATACCGGTTCTCGAAGATCGACTCCATGATCGTGCTCACACCCGTGGCCTGGGTGAGGAGGACCAGACACTGGGCCTGCATGTCGGTGGGGAAGCCGGGGTGGGGGAGGGTGGTGAGGTTGGCCGCGCGCAGCTGGCGGGGGGTCCGCACCCGAAGATTGTCCGGTCCCTCCTCGATGCGGACCCCCGTCTCCCGCAGCTTCTCGAGCACGGCCTTGAGGTGGGGGGGGTAGCAGGCCCGCACCTCGATGTCGCCCCCCGCGATGGCACAGGCGGCCACGAAAGTGCCGGTCTCGATCCGGTCCGGGATCACGGCGTGCTCCGCCCCGCGCAGGGCGTCGACACCCTCCACGCGGATCGTGGACCCGCCTGCGCCCTGGATGCGCGCGCCCATGCGGATCAAGAGGTCGGCCAGGTCCACTACCTCCGGTTCGCAGGCCGCGTTGCGGATGATGGTCTCGCCCTCGGCCCGAGAGGCCGCCATCAGGACGTTCTCCGTACCCGTCACGGTGATGGTGTCGAAGTAGATCTCGGCCCCCCGCAGGCGCTCCGCGCGCGCCTCCACGTACCCGTGCTCTACGGTGATGGCGGCCCCCATCTTCTCCAGGGCCTGGAGGTGGAGGTTGATGGGCCGGGCTCCGATGGCGCAGCCGCCGGGCAGGGAGACGCGGGCGCGCCCCTCCCGGGCGAGCAGCGGGCCGAGCACGAGCACCGAGGCCCGCATCGTCTTGACCAGGTCGTAAGGGGCCTCCAAGGATTGGAGCCGGGCCGCGCGGACCTCGACCACCCCTCCCACCCGGAACTCGACCTCCGCCCCCAGGGCGCCCAGGACCAGGCCCATGGTGCGGATGTCACGGACCTCGGGGACATTGCTCAACCGGATCGGGTGGTCGGTGAGGAGGGCGGCGCAGAGGTCGGGGAGGGCGGCGTTCTTCGCTCCCGAGATGCGGACCGTCCCTTCCAGGGACCGGCCCCCCACGACCCGGATCTTGTCCACGCTCGTCCAGTCTAAGTCAGGAGGGGCGAGGGGGCGAAGCGGCGGCCCTATCCGCGCTCGGCTACGACCGTGCGCGGGATCCCCTGCAGGTCGGGGATCACGCGGGCGACGCGGAGCCCCGCCTCGGCCAAGAGCCGGACCACCTCCGCCTCCATGCCCTGACCGATCTCGAGGAGCAGGCTGCCCCCCGGCCGCAACATGCGCGCGGACGCGGGGGCCAAGCGGCGGTAGAGGGCGTAGGGGTCCGGGCCGGGGAAGAGGGCCACCGCCGGCTCGTGGTCCCGCACCTCGGGCGCGAGGCGGGATGCCTCGCGGGGATCCACGTAGGGAGGGTTGCTGGCCACGAGGTGGAGGCGGCCCTCGAGCTCGCGGACGGGCTCCAGGAGGTCGCCCTGGTGGAAGCGGACCCGTTCGGCGAGATCGAGGCGGCGGGCGTTCTCCCGGGCCACGGCCAGCGCGGGCCCGGAGATCTCAGTGGCGTGGATCTCTGCGTCCGGCCGCTCCGCGGCCAGGGAGAGGGCGATGCATCCGCTGCCCGTCCCCACGTCGACCACGAGGGGACGGATCGCCCCCTGCAGCCGGCCCAGGGCCGCTTCCACGAGGATCTCCGTCTCCGGGCGCGGAATGAGGACGTCTGGTCCCACTAGGAACTCCCGGCCCCAGAAGGCTTGCCGGCCCGTCAGGTGCTGGAGGGGTCGGCGCCGGCTCCTCTTCTGGACCAGGGAGAAGAAGGTGCCCTCCACGGAGGGTGGAACGAGGGCCCCGGCTTCGGCGTAGAGGGTTGCCCGGTCCCAGCCCAGGACATGGCGCAGCAGCAGCTCCGCGTCGGGGCGGGGGGACTCGATCCCCGCCTCCTTCAAGTGGGAGGCCGCTCGCTCCAGCGCCTGGGCGACGTTCACGGGCTCCTCAGCGCGTGGGGCTGGGCTCCGGCTCCTTGAGCTTCTCGGCCTGGTGATGGGCGATCAACGAGTTGACGATCTCGTCCAGGTCACCGTCCAGGATTTCCTGCAGGCGGTGGAGGGTGAGCCCGATGCGGTGGTCGGTGACTCGGGACTGCTGGAAGTTGTAGGTCCGGATCTTCTCGCTGCGGTCCCCCGAACCCACCTGGCTGCGGCGTTCGCTCGCGATCTCCTTCTGCTGCTCCGCCAGCGCCACCTCGTAGAGCCGGGCCCGCAGGACCTTCATGGCCTTCTCGCGGTTCTTGATCTGGCTCTTCTCGTCCTGGCAGGAGACCACGGTGCCGGTGGGGAGGTGGGTGACGCGCACCGCGGAGTAGGTGGTGTTCACGCTCTGGCCGCCGGGGCCAGAAGAGCAGAAGGTGTCGATGCGCAGGTCCTTGGGGTCGATCCGGACGTCCACCTCCTCCGCCTCGGGGAGGACGGCCACCGTGATCGCAGAGGTGTGGATGCGGCCAGAAGCCTCCGTCACGGGCACGCGCTGAACGCGGTGCACGCCGCTCTCGAAGCGCAGCTTGGAGTAGACCCGCTGCCCCTCGATCATGGCCACGACCTCCTTGATCCCGCCCTGGCCGGTGCGGTTCGCGGAGACCACGTCGATCTTCCAGCCCTGTCGCTCCGCGAAGCGGGAGTACATGCGGAAGACCTCGGCCGCGAAGAGAGCGGCCTCGTCCCCCCCCGTGCCGGCCCGGATCTCCAGGAGGACGTTCTTCTCGTCGTTGGGGTCCTTGGGGATGAGCAGCTGCGGGATCTCGGCGTCCAGGCCGTCCCGCCGGGCCTCCAAGGTCCGGACCTCCTCCAGGGCCAGCTCCCTCAGCTCCGGATCGCTCTCCGCCCGCACCATCTCCTGGACTTTGGTCAGCTCGGCCAGCGTCCCCTTGTAGGCCCGGTAACGCTCCACCACGGGAGCGATCTCCTTCGATTCACGGGCCAGCTTCTGATAGGCGCCGGGGTCCCGGACCAGGACAGGGTCGGACATCTGGGCCTCGACGGCCCCGAACCGAGCCTCGATGTCCTTCAGCTTCTGAAACGTGATCGCGTCCATGTTAGCCATGCCGGGGGGGGACGGTTCAAGGAACCTCCGACTCCCGGGGTTGCTCCGCGGCGGAGTCCGCCGCTCTCGGCCCCCAAGCCCCCTTTACGCGGGGGCGGGCGCGTCCTTCTTCTTGTACTTCCGGGTGAAGCGCTCCACCCGGCCCGCGGAGTCGATGAGCTTCTGCTTGCCGGTAAAGAAAGGATGGCAGCTCGAGCAGATCTCCAGGCGCAGGTCTTCCTTCTTGGTGGACCGGGTGACCCACGTCGCTCCGCACGCGCAGTGGACGGACGTGACTTTGTACTCCGGATGGATTCCAGGCTTCATCGGTGCTCCCCGCCGGCGCCCCAGAGGCGGCCGGAAAGATCAAAGCGAAAGATCGACGACAACCGCAACTTGTAATAGTACCAGAACTTGCCCGGGGGGACAAGCATGACGCGCAGTGGTGACGGGGGTCACCCCGGGGTCTGATTAATGTTAATAACGTTAAACTCCCTTTCAGGGGGGTGGTCTAAGGACCCGAAGAGGTGGCCATGAGCGTATCCCTGGACGACCTGGGCCCGAGGGCGGCCATCTTCCTGTTGAGCCGGCTGGGCTTCGGGCCACGACCGGGGGAGGCGCAACGCATCCTCGACCAGGGCCTCCAGGCCTACGTCGAGGGGCAGCTGGCACCAGCCTCCGACCCCGAGCTGGATGCGCGGCTCGGCCATCTTCCCACCCTCAACTACCCCATCTCCCAGGTCCTGGCCCTCTACAACGCCGACCAGCGAACGACAGGCGTGATCCTGGACGAGTTCGCGAGCGCCAAGGTGATCCGGATGGTACACGCCCAGAACCAGCTCCAGGAGGTTCTGGTCGACTTCTGGTTCAACCATTTCAACGTCTACATCGCCGACGACTTCACGCGCCAGAGCACCCCCGCCTACGAGCGCGATGCCATCCGACCCCATGTGCTGGGCCGCTTCCGCGATCTCTTGGGGGCCACCGCTCAGCACCCGGCCATGCTGTTCTTCCTGGATAACTACTTGAGCACCGCCCCCCGGGTGGTGGGGGGAAGGGTGACCGGTCTCAACGAGAACTACGGACGCGAGCTGTTGGAGCTGCACACGGTGGGGGTCGACGCCGGCTATTCCCAACAGGACGTGATCAACTCCGCCCGCTGCTTCACGGGCTGGGGGATCGATAGCCTTCGGACAAGCGGGAACTTTGTCTATCGGGGCCAGGCTCACGACACCTTGGCCAAGAGCGTCTTCGGCCTCAACCTGCCCGCGGGCGGCGGCCGCGATGACGGGGAAAAGCTGCTCGATTACCTCTCCACCCACCCCGCCACCGCCCATCACGTCTCCTTCCGCCTCGTCCAGCGCTTCGTGGCCGACGACCCGCCTGCGGCCCTGGTGGCCCGCTGCGCCGACACCTTCCTGCAGACGAGCGGCGACATTGCGGCCACGGTCAAGACCATCGTGAACAGCGCCGAGTTCTGGGGAGAGGCATTCGGCCCGGGAAAGCCCAAGACCCCCCTGGAGTTCGCGGCCAGCGCCCTGCGGGCCGCGGACGCCCAGGTCAGCCACGGCCGCGGCGTGGGAAACTTCCTTACCAGCATGGGCATGCCCCTCTACGCTGCCGTACCCCCCACCGGGTACACCAACCGGGGCGTGGACTGGATCAACCCCTCCTCCCAGCTCGCCCGCATGAACTTCGCCCTCGACCTGGCCGCGGGCGCCGTCCCTGGGGCGGCGGTCGACGCGCGGGCGGTGGTGCGCAGCGCAGCGGGCGTTCCCGAGGACCCCCGGTCGGCCGCGAGCGCCATCTCCGCCGACCTCTTCGGCCGGAGCCTCGCTCCGGAGACGCTGAACGCGGTCTCTAGGGTCGCTCCGGGGGGAACGGTGAGTGTTGCCGCGCGGGTCCTGGGCCTGTGCCTGGCCAGCCCCGAAATGCAGGCGAGGTAGACATGCCCTGGGACATCTCACGCCGGGTCTTCCTGAGGGGCGCCGGCCTGGCCGCTCTCGGGATCGGCTTCCACCCTTCGTCGCTCTTGGTGCGCACGGCCGAGGCCGCCTCCGCAGGCAGCAAGGTGCTGGTGAAGGTCTTCCTGCGGGGCGGGGCCGACGGCCTGAACCTCTGCGTCCCCTACGGCGACCCCGATTACTACGGTCTGCGCGGCCAGATCGCCCTGCCCGGCCCCAACCAGGCGGGAGGGGTCGCCAACCTGGACGGCTTCTTCGGCCTGCATCCCGACCTCGCCCCCTTGAAGTCCCTCTTCGACGACCGCCGCCTGGCCTTCCTCCACGCGGTCGGAAATTACGACCTCAGCCGCTCCCACTTCGACGCCCAGGACTTCATGGAAACCGGTACCCCGGGGGTCAGGGGCACCGCCACCGGCTGGCTGGACCGCACCATCGCCCTCGCGCCCGGGCCCAACATCGCGCAGGCGGTCTCTTTCTCCACCCAGCTCACCCGCTCCTTCCTGGGGCCGCAACCGGTGCTCGTGGCCCAGAACTTGGCCACCTTCGACCTGCGGGCCCGGGGTTGGAAGCCGGAGGCATCCGCGCTGCTGCAAGCGATGTACGGCCCCCGTGCGGATGCCATCGGTCAGGTGGGACGCGACACCTTCTCCGCCATAAGCATCCTCACCCAGTCCCCGGCCGTCCTCGCCCCGCCCGCGAACGGCGCCCTCTACCCCAACGCGGTCGTGGGCAGCTCCCTGCGTCAGGCGGCCCAGATCATCAAGGCCGGTTTCGGGACGCGCTGCATCTTCGTCAACGTGACCGGGGCGTTCGACACCCACGCCAACCAGCTGGACGGCAACATGCGCGACTACCGCAGCCTGGGTCCCGCCCTGGCCGCCTTCGCCACCGACCTCGGAGGCCTCCTCGACGATGTGGTGGTCCTGGTCGCGACCGAGTTCGGCCGCACCGCCCACGTGAACGGCTCCGCCGGCACCGACCACGGCTCCGCCCACTGCATGATCGTCATGGGGGGCCGGGTGCGGGGGGGCAAGGTCTACGGCCGCTGGCCGGGACTGGCCAGCAGCCAGCTCTACCAGGAGCGGGACCTGGCCGTGACCACCGACTTCCGCGATGCCTTCCAGGAAGTGGCGCGCGCCCAGTTTGGGATCACGGACTC
>DATMQU010000704.1:0-3519 GCA_035566715.1 Vicinamibacteria bacterium | reverse complement strand
CGGAGGCGGACTCCTTCGCGGACGGGATTCTGGACCATCCCCACTACACGCGACCCGCGGTGGTGCGGGGCCGGGCCGTCCCGGAGGCGCTCCTCTCGGGCGACCACGAGCGGGTCCGGCGCTGGCGGCGCCTGCAAGCGCTGCGGGCCACCCGCGATCGACGCCCTGACCTGCTGAAGGCGGTCCGGCTCTCCGCGGAGGACGAGAGGCTCCTGCGCGAGCTCGAGGACGGGGGGGAAAAAAAGGCGGGGGAGACCCCGAAGAAGGAAACGTTCGCACTACCGGAATAGGAAGATAGAAATGAATCCCATCGACAGTATCGAGGCCTCCGACCTGAAGAAGGCCCTCCCCCGACTCACCGCCGGCGACACCGTGCGCGTGCACGTGCGGGTCAAGGAGACGAGCGTCAAGGAGGAGATCAAAGGCAAGCCCAAGGAGACGGAGCGGGAGCGGGTTCAGGTGTTCGAGGGGGTGGTGATCGGCCTCCGGGGCAGCGGAGCCCGCGCCACCATGACCGTCCGCAAGGTCTCCTTCGGGCAGGGAGTGGAGCGGATATTCCCGTTGCACGCTCAGACCATCGAGAAGATCGAGGTCGTCAAGCAGGCACGGGTGCGGCGGGCCAAGCTCTACTACCTGCGCGAGCGCAAGGGGAAGGCCGGGCGCATGAAAGAGAAGCGAGCGGAGGCCTAGCTCCGGGTCGGGAGGGGCGCACCGCGGACCGGAGGTGGCGGCTTGCGCGAGGCGGGGTCCGGATGGGGTCATGACGGCGCGTAGGAATCGGTCTGCCCGCGGCCGTCGGCCCCTCGTCTACCGGGGCGAGGAACTGCATTGCGACGCACGTTTCGAAAAGGAGGCCTGGGCCGAGGGCCACGCCCTGGTCGCGGGAGTGGACGAGGTGGGCCGGGGCGCCCTCTGCGGTCCGGTGATGGCGGGGGCGGTGGTGCTGGGCGAGGCCTTCGACACCCGAGGATTGGACGACTCCAAGCGCCTCACCCAAAGACAACGGGAGTCGCTCTCCGCCCGGATACGGAGCCAGGCCCGGGCCTGGGCCATCGGTTGCGCGGAACCGGAGGAGATCGACTGTCTCAACATCCTCCGCGCCACCTACCTGGCCATGAAGCGGGCGGTGGAGAGCCTGGGTGTCCGGCCCGGCCTGCTCCTCGTGGACGCCCTCACCGTTCCCGGCCTCGCTCTGCCCCAGCGCTCCATCGTCAAGGGGGACGCCCTCTCCGTCTCCATCGCCGCCGCCTCCATCGTGGCCAAGGTGGCCCGGGACGGTATCATGCGGGAGTGGGACCTCCGCCATCCCGGCTACGGCTTGGCTCACAACATGGGCTATGCGAGCGAAGACCACCGGCTCGCCCTCCGGCGGCTGGGGCCGTCCGCAATCCACCGCCGGTCCTTCCAGGGGACACAGCCGTGGCTGTTCTGAGCGTGGGCGGGGGTTTGCTCCCCCGGCCGCACCCTCAAGGGACCAGGTAGGGCGGGCGTGGCCAAGATCAACCCCGTCAAGGTCAAGCAGGACGCAGAGAAGGAGGAGAAGGCCGGGCGCTTTGACAAGGCCATCACCTTCTACCGCCAGCTCGTCGACGACAACCCGCGCGACTGGAACACGGTCAAGAAGATCGGGGACCTCTACGCCCGGCTCAACAAGGTCAAGGAGGCGGCCACCGAATACGCTAAGGTGGCCAACTACCTGGCCCAGGATGGCTTCCTCCTGAAGGCCATCGCCCTCTGGAAGCAGATCAACAAGCTGGACGCCTCCGCCCTCGAGCCCTATCTGAACCTCGCCGACCTCTACGCGAAGCAGGGCCTCATGGTGGAGGCCAAGGGCCAGTACCAGATCGTCCTCGACGAGTACATCAAGCGCGGGCGGGTCCGGGAGGCGGGGGACGCCCTGAAGAAGATGGCGGAGATCGACCCCGCCGACCTCAAGGTGCGCAGCAAGCTGGCCGACCTCTACACCCGCGACGGGAACTCGGCCAAGGCGGTCGAGGAACACATCGCCATCGCCGACGAGCTGAACAAGAAGGGGCACCTGGCGGAGGCGCTGCAGGTCCTGGAGAAGGGCCTGAAGATCGACCCCAAGAGCAGCCGCCTGCGGGTGGAGCTGGCCCGGATCCACCTCGTGCAGAAGAACTATGACAAGGCCATCCAGTTCCTGGAGGAGGCCAGCCGGCAGTCTCCGAAGGACAAGGATGTGGCGCTCCGTCTGGGCGAGGCCTATCTGGGGTCCCGGCGGGTGGAGGAGGCGGAGGGCATCTTCAAGCTGCTCCTGCAGCAGGATCCCCAGGACCAGGAGGCCCGCACCCTCATGGGGCGCATGTGCCTCATGCAAGGGCAGTTCGATCGCGCCTACGAACAGCTGCTCCCGGTGGTGGAGCGGCTCCTGGAGCGGAAGGAAGGGGAGCGCGCGGCCAGCCTGCTCCAGCAGATCGTCCAGAGGAATCCCGCTCACGTCAAGAGCCTGCTCAAGCTGGTCGAAGTCTACCGCCAGCTGCGCAAGGACAGCGCGGTCGCGGGGACCTATTCGCAGATCGTCGAGGCCTATATCAACCAGGGGCAGATGGACCAGGCGGCCTCCGTCCTGGAGATCCTGGTGGGGCTCGAGCCGCAGAACGATCAGCACCGCAGCAAGCTGGAGTTCGTGCGCTCCAAGAAGGGCGGACGGCCGTCTCCCGCCGCCGCCCCCGCCCCGGTCGTGGAGGAGGATTTCGAACTGGCGAGCCCGGAGGTGGGCTCCGCCCCCAGCGCCCCCTCCCCGGCCGCCCCCGCCCCTCGCTCCCCGGCCGCCCCCCGGGCCGCGATCGAGCTCTCCGGGCCTCTCAGCGACGAGGACCAGGAGTTCATCAACGAGCACCTCGCCGAGGGGAGGGTGTTCCGCAAATACGGCCTCGTGGACAAGTCGCGTGACCAGCTCGAGGCGGTGATCGTCCGCTTCCCGGACAACGTCGAGGCCCGGGAGGAGCTGCGCGACATCTTCAAGGAGAAGGGCGAGAACGAGAAGGCAGCCGAGCAATCCCGTCTCCTGGGCGAGATCTTCCGCCTGAAAGGCGATGCCGAGGCCGCGGAGACCCACGCGGCCGAGGCGCGTCAGCTCTCTCCGTCGCCGACGCCCGCCCCCGCGCCCGCCCCCGCGCCCGCCCCGGCCGCCGCCCCTCCCGCCCCCAAAGCCGCGCCGCGGAAGGAGCCGGCCCCCGCACCTCGGCCCCCGGAGCCGGTGGAAGAAGAGATCCCGCTGGAAGTGGAAGAGGGCGGGCTGGAAGGGCCCGCTCTCGATCAAGTCCCCGAGCCCGATCTCCAGGCCTTGGACCTCGGGATGGAGTCGGGGACGGAGGGCGAGCTAAGCGGGCATTTCCTGGACGAGGAGCCCTCGGAGGCGGCGGCGCCCGCGACGGAAGTCGACATTCCGGTCGAGGTGGAGGGGGCGGCGGAGCTCGAAGAGGAGATCTCGTTGGGATTCGAGGAGGGTAAGCCGGAGCCTCCCCCCCCGCCGCCCGCCAAGCCCGCCCCGGCGCG
>DATMQU010000703.1:0-2997 GCA_035566715.1 Vicinamibacteria bacterium | reverse complement strand
CGTGCTGCTCGCCTACGGGCTGCCCATCCTGCAGAGACGGCGCGCCCTTGCCGAGATCCAGGAGCATACGTCCCCGGAGCGACGGTTCGTGGACAACGACCTCGGCCTCGCCGTCGAGCTCCCGGAGGGCTGGTGGATGCTCCTCCCCGAGAGTTCGCTGGTGCTCGCGCCTGAGGCCCGGCTCAAGCTCGCGGACCCCGGGCTCGGCGCCTTCGCGGTCCTGACCGTGGACGCGCTTCCCCACGGGATGGGGGGCTCCCTCGACAAGTTCGCGGACCACGTTCGCGAGGCTCGGCGCGCGCGGTATCCCGACGAGAAGGAGCTGGGCCGGTCCGATATCACGGTCGGCAAACATGCGGCCCGCCTGGTGCAGACCACTTGGACCGCCGACGGCCAAGAGGCGCGCGGCTCCACCGTGGTCTGGCGCGACGGCTGGAACTACTTCGCCCTCCGGGCTTGGTGCCCGGGCCGCCAAGCCGCGCGGATGGCCCCCGAGCTCGAGGCCCTCCTCCGGGGGGTGCTGATCAAGGGTGTGCTCTCGGCTCGCGTCCGCCAGGTGGTGGACCAACTGGTGCTCGAGGCTCCAGAGCTGTCGCGACCCGCGGCCGAGGCCCTGGTCCAGGACCGCTTGAGCACGGGTCAGAAGGCGGACGACCTTGCCCAGACCCACGTGCAGATGGTGAGCCGGGGCTTGCGTGCCTTGAGCACCGAGGAGACGCACGCCCTGGCGGAGATTTACGCCCAGGTGTACGCCCCCATCCCCGAGGGGGATCGCGTGCGCCTGGCCCGCTACCTCGAGCGGGTGAAGGAAGGTGAGTTTGTTCGCCCCGAGGAGGGGCAGGCCATGCGCCAGCTCCTACGCGACGGCGTCATGGGGCTTCCCGGTGACGTCCGCGTCCGGTTGCAGGCCTTGAACGAGAAAGCCATCGCGGCCGGCCTCTCCGGGTCGTGACTAGCCAGCGCGATCGCTTTGAAGACTTCGCCCAACGCTTTGGGGAGCGTGTCCGTGGCGCCGCCCCCGGTCTCGGGGCAGATGCGCAAGCCATCCGTGACCTCTTCACCCGCGGGGTGACGGGGAAGGGCCTGCGGGAGCTGCTGGAGCAGGAGACCGGCGATACCTACCACTTCTTCACCCGCGAGATCGACTTCTCAGATGTGACCAAGGAGCCCTGGTACAAGCAGCCGCCCCTGGCCCTCTGGCGCATCTTCCTGGCCATGGCCTACCGCTTGAGCCCCTGGCGGCGGATCCTCTTTGCCATCGCAGCCCCCCTGCTGCTCGTAGCCTGGGTGAAGTTCTTCTTCTCCTTGGTTGCGCAAGGTCCCTGGACCCTTCATTTCTTCCTCGGCTGGGAGGACTGGATGCTCTACGCCTCCACCCTCCTCTTCTTCCTGCTCGCTCTGGAGCTGCGGGACAAGTTGGGCCTCAAAGGGGACCTGGAAGTCGCGCGCCAGATTCAGTTCGGCCTCCTCCCCTTCGAGCCCTACGCGCGGGGAGGGACGAGCATCGTGACATCCATGCGTCCGGCCAACACCGTGGGCGGCGACTACTTCGACATCATCGAGCTGGGCGATGGTCAAGTCTCGGTGGTGATGGGGGACGTGGCGGGGAAGGGGATGCCCGCGGCCCTCCTCATGGCCCTCCTCCAGGGCAGCCTGCGCACCCTGATCACGGCCGGACTGCGCGGCCCGGAGCTGGTGAGCAAGCTCAACGCCCACCTATGCGCCAATATCCCCTCCAATCGCCTCATCACCTTTTTTTACGGGGAGCTGGACACGGCGAGCGGCGGCCTGCGCTACATCAACGCCGGTCACAACCCGCCCGTCTTGATCCGGGCCGCGGGAGGACTCGAGCACTTGGCGGCCACGGGACTGGCCCTAGGGGTGATGCCGGGCACGATCTTCGAGGTCATGCGGACGGAGATCGAGGCGGGCGACCGCCTCTTCCTCTATACGGATGGCGCGACCGAGGCCTTCAACTCCCGCGACGAGGAGTACGGGGAGGAGCGGCTCCAAGCGTACCTGCTTTCCCACCGCAGCCTGCCGCACCGGGATCTGATCGACGGCCTCACGGCGAACGTCCTCCAGTTCTGCGGCCCCGTCCGGCTGAGGGACGACATGACCTTCCTGTCCCTGAGCCGTGAGGGCTAGGCGCTCGATCGTGCCCATGGCCCTGCTCGATGACCGGGCTCGTCGACATCTATATGCCTGACTTCAAGTTTTGGGAGCCGGAGACGTCGTTGCGCCTGGCCAAGGCCCGCGACTACCCGGAGCGGGCCCGCGCGGCCATTCTCGAGATGCACCGTCAGGTCGGCCCGCTCCGTCTTGGTCCCGACGGCCTGGCCCGGCGGGGCGTTCTCGTGCGACACCTCGTAATGCCGGGCCAGGAGGCGGAGGCCGCCGCCATCTTCGACTGGCTGGCCCGAGAGGTGTCGCCCGACACCTACGTGAACGTCATGGGCCAGTACCGGCCGGACTACCAAGTGGGCGGCATCGCGGCCAACGGCATTCGGCGCCATACCGACATCGAACGGCGGCCGCATCCCCTCGAGATTGCGGGGGCGTACGAGGCAGCCCGGCGGGCCGGGCTTTGGCGCTTCGACCAGAGACAGGCTAGCGGCTCGGCCCCCGGCTTCTGAGCGGCCATGGGCAAGCGCAAACCCAGTCCGCCCCGTCAGCCCCGGCCGATGAAAAAGGGTGGGGACTGGAGAAAGCCTGCGCGGCCCGGGCGGGGCGGCCGATGCTAGGATACCCCGCATAGACCAGAGGTCGGGCAAGGCGGTGCGACCCGCTGGGAGGCAACGTGGAGGGCGTCCTCGTCCTGGTCGGGTTGATGATCCTGGCCCTGACCGCGGTGGGGCCCCTCCTGGCGGTGGTGGCGCTTGTCCGCACCCGCCGGTTCCAGAGCCGTATCGAGAAGTTGCAGGCCGATCAGGGCGTGCTGGAAACACGTCTCGCGGCTCTCATTAAGACCACGATGGCGGAGCGGGTGCGTCCCGC
>DATMQU010000702.1:0-5922 GCA_035566715.1 Vicinamibacteria bacterium | reverse complement strand
AACCTCTTCGCATCCGACGCGTCCCTCACCCTGCGGGCGGGACCGGCCCCGATGGAGGTTGGGGTCTCTCCACGCGTGGGCATCCGCCTCGCCGCCGAGGAGCCTCTGCGTTTCTTCGATCCCGAAAGCCCCGCGGTCTCGTCGCCACGGTTCTCGCTCGCGAGGGGGAGGCGGGCGGCGCCCGCCCCCCGGCGCCGGACCCCGCGGGACGGATCCTGAGGAAGGGACCCATCTAACCCTGCCTCGTCGCCCGACGCGCCGCCGATCGCGCCCCTGGTGTAAGCTGGAAGCTCCATGCGCGGAGCCCTCTTCGTGCTGTCCCTCCTGGCGGGCGCGGGCTCGCAAGAGCCCGCCACGCGGGGAAACCCGCGGGCCGAGTTCACCTCTCCCGCTCCCGAGGGTGTCGACAACGTCTCCGCGTGGGAGGTGGTGGAGGGAAGGTTCGAGAACGCGCACGCGGCCGGCGCCTACCGCTTCTACGTGAGCCCCGCGCGCCAGGCGCTCTACCAGCTCATGCGCTACCGCGTGACCTTCCGGGCCCCCGTCACCGAGGAAGAGAAGCAGAATCGGTCCACGGAGAAGCTCGTCTGGAACCAGCATCCCGGCGAGCGGGTCCCCCTCCTGTGCTGGGAGAGGGTGGGGGCGACCGACAGCGCCCCCGCGTATTGGCGAGAACTCAGTCCGGGCTCGCCGGAGTACGTCTGGGAGATGCGGGTTCTCATCCAGGTCCTGTCCCTGCACCAGACGGCCCGGAGGGCGGAAGGGCCGGGAGAAGGAGACCCATGAAGACGGACGTTTTCGGCGCGCGCGCGGTCTTCGAGACCGGACAGGGGCCGGCCACCCTCTATCGGCTGGGCGCCCTGGAGAAGGCGGGCCTGGCCCCCGGGCTTCCCCGGCTGCCCTTCTCGATCCGGGTGCTCCTGGAGGCGGTGCTCCGGAACGTGGACTCTGAGCTGGTGACGGCGGAGGACGTGCGCAACCTGGCCCGCTGGAACGCGGCCGCCCCGAGGGACGTGGAGCTGCCCTACATGCCCGCCCGCGTGATCCTGCAGGACTTCACCGGGGTACCCGCGGTGGTGGACCTCGCCTCCATGCGGGGGGCGATGAAGCGGCTGGGGGGCGACCCCAAGAAGATCAATCCCCTCGTCCCCGTGGACCTGGTGGTGGACCACTCCGTGCAGGTCGACGTGTTCGGCTCCCCCGAGGCCTTGGCCAAGAACGCCGAGATCGAGTTCGCGCGCAACCGCGAGCGTTACGAGTTCCTGCGCTGGGGCCAGATGGCCTTCGCCAGTTTCCGGGTTGTGCCCCCCGCCACCGGGATCGTCCACCAGGTGAACCTGGAGTACCTGGCCAAGGTCGTGCTCATGAAGAAGGAGGAGGGGGGCACGGTGGCCTTCCCCGACACCCTGGTGGGCACGGACTCCCATACCACCATGATCAACGGTCTGGGGGTGCTGGGCTGGGGCGTGGGGGGGATCGAAGCGGAGGCGGTGATGCTGGGCCAGCCCCTCTACATGGTCACCCCCCAGGTGGTGGGCTTCAAGCTCTTGGGCGAGCTCAAGGAGGGCGTCACCGCCACCGACCTCGTCCTCACCGTGACCCAGATCCTGCGCAAGAAGGGCGTGGTCGAGAAGTTCGTGGAGTTCTACGGGCCCGGCCTGGGCCAGATGACGCTGGCGGACCGGGCCACGATCGCCAACATGGCCCCCGAGTACGGAGCCACCTGCGGCTTCTTCCCCGTGGACCAGGAGACCCTGGAATACCTGCGGCGCACGGGCCGCTCCCCCGCGGAGGTGGAGCTGGTGGAGCGCTATTGCAAGGAGCAGGGCCTGTTCCGCACCCGGGAGACGCCCGACCCCGTCTTCACGGAGACCCTGGAGCTCGACCTCGGGAAGGTGGAGGCCAGCCTGGCCGGGCCCAAGCGCCCCCAGGACCGCGTCGCCCTCCACCAGATGAAGGAGGCCTTCCGCAAGGCCCTCACCGCCCCCGTGAAGGAGCGCGGCTTCGGGATGGGGGCGGAGGACCTCTCGCGCAGCGCGCCCCTGGAGTTCGGGGGAAAGAGGGCGGAGCTGAAGCACGGGGCCGTTGTCATCGCCGCCATCACCAGCTGCACCAACACCTCCAACCCCTCGGTGATGCTGGGGGCGGGGCTCCTGGCCCGCAAGGCGGCGGCGCGGGGGCTCAAGGTCCCGTCCTACGTCAAGACCAGCCTGGCTCCCGGCTCCAAGGTCGTGACCGAATACCTTCGGAAGGCCGGGCTCATGAAGGACCTGGAGGCCCTGGGCTTCCACCTCGTGGGCTATGGCTGCACCACGTGCATCGGGAACAGCGGCCCCTTGCCCCCTCCTGTCTCCCGGGCCGTGAACGAGGGCAAGCTGGTGGCAGCGGCCGTGCTTTCCGGCAACCGCAACTTCGAGGGGCGGATCAACCCCGACGTGAAGGCCAATTACCTGGCCTCGCCCCCCCTGGTCGTGGCCTACGCCCTCGCCGGCACCACCGACCTCGACCTCACCCGGGAGCCGATCGGGAAGGACGGGAGCGGGCGGCCGGTCATGCTGTCCGACATCTGGCCCGCCCAGGCCGAGGTGGCGGAGCTCATGGCCTCGATCAGCGGCGACATGTTCCGGTCCACCTACGGCAACGTCTTCGACGGGAATCCCACCTGGAACGCCATACCCGTGGCAGGGGGCGACCTCTTCGCTTTCAAGGAGGACTCCACCTACATCCAGGACCCCCCCTTCTTCTCGGGCCTCAGCCGGGAGCCGGCGCCCACGACCGACATCCGCGCCGCCCGGGTGCTCGCGCTCCTGGGCGACTCCGTCACCACCGACCACATCTCCCCCGCGGGGGACATCGCGGAAGCGAGCCCGGCCGGGCGGTACTTGAAGTCCAAAGGAGTCGAGAAGAAGGACTTCAACTCCTACGGCTCGCGACGGGGCAACGACCGGGTCATGGTGCGGGGCACCTTCGCCAACATCCGCCTCAAGAACCTGATGGTCCCGGGGGTGGAGGGGGGGGTGACCATCCATGTCCCGAGCGGGGAGCGCATGGACATCTACGATGCCGCGGAGCGCTACCGGAGGGAGGGCACGCCGCTCGTGGTGGTGGCGGGCAAGGAGTACGGCAGCGGCTCTTCGCGGGACTGGGCGGCCAAGGGCACGCTCCTCCTGGGGGTGCGGGCCGTGATCGCGGAGAGCTACGAGCGCATCCATCGCAGCAACCTGGTGGGGATGGGGGTGCTGCCCCTCCAGTTCCCGGCCGGCCAGAGCGCGGAGGCGGTGGGCCTCACCGGCCGGGAGGTGCTCACCATCGCCGGCATCGCCGGGGGCCTGAAGCCGCGGCAGGAGATGCGGGTCGACGTGGAGCGGGCGGACGGCACCCGGGGCTCCTTCCCGGTCACGGCCCGCTTGGACACCCCCGTCGAGATCAACTACTTCCGCAACGGCGGGATCCTCCAGACCGTCCTGCGAAAGATGCTCCGCTAGGGAGCCCCGCCCCCATGCCCCCCCGCTCCTGATCCATGCCACGGCTCACCTTCCTCGGCGCGGCCAAGACCGTCACCGGATCGCAGTATCTGGTGGAGACGGGGACGGCCCGCCTCATGATCGACTGCGGGATGTTCCAGGGCGACAAGCCCCTGCGCCAGCTCAACTGGGCCGAGCCCTCCTACGCCCCCGGCTCCGTGCCCCATCTCGTCCTCACCCACACCCACATGGACCACATCGGCCGCGTCCCCCGCCTGGTGAAGCAGGGCTTCCGGGGGACCATCCACTGCACGCCCCCCACCCGGGAGCTCGCGGAGATCCTGCTCCTGGACGCGGCCCGCCTGCAGCAGGAGGACGCGGACTATCTCAATCGCAAGGGCCTGACCAAGCACCAGCCCGCCCTGCCCCTCTTCACGGAGGCCGACGTCTCGGAGTGCTTGAAGCTCTTCCGCACCCTCCCCCTGGGAGAGCGGCGCGAGCTCGCCCCCGCCTTCGTATTCTCCTACCGCGAGGCCGGCCACCTCCTGGGCGCGGCCTCCGTGGAGCTCGTCGTCAGGGGCGAGGGGGGGGAGACCCGGGTCCTGTTCAGCGGGGACGTGGGCCGCTTCGACGCCGTGATGACCAAGGACCCCGCGCCCTGCCCGGAGGCCGACTACATCGTGGTGGAGAGCACCTACGGGAACCGGACCCACGCCGCGGTGCCCATCCTGGACCAGCTGGAGGGGGTGCTGCAGCGGACGTTCGCGCGCGGGGGGGTGCTGCTCGTCCCCGCCTTCGCGGTGGGGCGGGCCCAGCAGATGATCTTCCTCATGGACGAGCTGGTGAGCTCGGGACGGCTGCGGCCCTTCCCCATCCACCTCGACAGCCCCATGGCGGTGGACGCGACCCGGATCTACAGCCAGTTTCCCGACGCCCAGCGCGTGAGCCTGAACGACATCGGGGGCCGGAGCCTGCTCTACGGGAAGTGGGTGCACCTGCACCGGACGCAGGCGGAGTCGGAGGCCCTGAACGCCCTCCGGGGGCCGGCGGTGATCATCTCCTCGAGCGGGATGCTCTCCGGGGGCCGCATCCTGCACCACTGCCGGGTGCGCCTGCCCCGGGCCGAGAACACGCTTCTCATCACCGGCTACCAGGCCGAGGGCACCCTGGGGCGCGCCCTCCTGGACGGCGCGCGGGTCGTGCACATCCACAAGGACGAGGTGCGGGTGCTGGCGGAGGTGACGAGCCTGAAGGGGATGTCCGGCCACGCCGACGCCCCTGAGCTCCTGCGCTGGCTGTCCTCGGTCTCTCGCCCGCCCAAGGCGGTCTACGTGACCCACGGGGAGACGGACGCGGCGGAGGCCCTGGCCGCCAAGATCGTCAAGGAGCGCGGTTTCCCCGCCCACGTGCCCAACCTGAAAGAGACCGTCGACCTCGCTCCCGGAGGGGGGAGCGGGGCTTGAAGGCGCTCATCCTCGACATCGACGGGGTCATGCTGCAGGACGACCGGGCGCTGCCGGGGGCCCCCGAGCTCGTGGACTGGCTTCTCCGCTCCTCCCACCCCTTCCTGTTCCTGACCAACTACTCCTCCCAGACCCCGGCCGATCTCTCCAACCGGATGCAGGCCGCCGGCCTCAAGATCCCCCTCGAGCACTTCTACACCTCGGCCATGGCCACCGCGGAGTTCCTCGACCACCAGGCGGGGGACCGGCGCCGGGCTTACGTGGTGGGAGAGGGCGCCCTCGTCCACGCCCTCTACCAGGCCGGCTTCACCCTCACCGAGACCGACGCCGACTTCGTGGTTCTGGGCGAGACCCGGGCCTACAACTTCGACATGATCCAGCGGGCGGCCCAGCTCGTGCTCCAGGGCGCCCGCTTCGTCGCCACCAACCCCGACGTGGCGGGGCCCCGAGGCCGGCCCAGCTGCGGGGCCTTCGCGGCCCCCATCGAGCGCATCACGGGCAAGCGCCCCTTCTACGTGGGCAAGCCCAGCGCCTTCATGATGCGGGCCGCCCTGCGCCACCTGCAGGCCCACTCCGAGGAAGCCTGGATCGTGGGCGACAACATGGAGACCGACATCATCGCCGGCCTCCAGACCGGGCTGGTGACGGTGCTCGTGCTCTCCGGGGTCTCGCGAAGGGAAGACCTGACCCGCTACGCCTACCGCCCGGACCACATCGTGCCCGACGCCTTCGCCCTCACCGCCCTCCTGGAGAGCCAGGGGACCTAGAGTCCCGGGCGAGGCGCGGCCGAACGGGGGGGCCGGCCCCCAAGCCTACCGCCCGTCCACCCTCGGGAAGAGCGCGCGGAGCTGCTCGTAGGCCTCCCGGCTGAACTCGAAGGGCGCCGCGGGGGCGCCTCCCCCCAGGCTGGACGCGGCCAGGCGCCGCCCCGAACGGAAGGCGAATTGGCCGAGGTCGAGGGGGGGCAGGCTCCCCCCGTTGGCGTTGATGACCTT
>DATMQU010000701.1:0-13001 GCA_035566715.1 Vicinamibacteria bacterium | reverse complement strand
TGCGCAAGGCTATCTGATCTCGGAGCCGCTCGACCCCGAGAAGGCGGAAACGCTCATGGGAAAGGCGGCGGCGGGGACGGGGCTCCTCGGGGCAGGCCTCGACGAACCCCCTCTCGCGGGGCTCGTCCCCATTTGCGCCTGGTGCAAAAAGGTGCGCGACGAGCGCGGCGAATGGCGTGAGGCCGCCCTCCCCGTCCTGGGCGCCGAGAACCTGACCCACGGGATCTGCCCGGAATGCCTCCGGAAGCAGGCCCCGCCGAGCCCCGAGTAGCGGCGCGGATGCTTCCACCTCCTCGTCCGCTCGCTCTCCTCACGGGGCCGCCCGGAAACGGGCTCCGGCCGTTCCGACGATCGGGAGCTGGATGCAGGCCCCCCAAGTCACTGAACCGCCGTTTCCTTCCGCGCGCGCGGGCGGCCGGTGAGAAGACAATCTTCGCCCTCTGGCCGCGTATGACCATCATGAGCCCCGTTAGGCGACGGGGCCGGCGCCGATGGCCGCCCAGCAACGCAAGTCCATTGCAGAGCGAGGCCGCATGAGCTCAGCGATTGCGAAGAAGCGGATTCTCCTGTTGGACGACGAGCGGGCCATCCTGGTGCCCATCGCCAGGTACTTCCAGAACCTCGGCTGCAGCGTGGAGATTGCGGAAGGGGCGGAGGAGGCGATCTCCCTCGTCCGTGAACGCGGCTATGACCTGGCCATTCTGGATATCCGCCTCAGCCGGCTGGGGGGAGTCGAGGGTCTCGAGGTCCTGCGGGAACTGCGGAAGGGCGACCGGCGGACGCGCGTGATCATGCTCAGCGCCTACGTGTCGCCGGAGGTGGAGGAGGAGGCCTTCCGGCTCGGGGCAGACGCGGTTCTGCGCAAGCCCCAGCCGCTGGCCGACCTCGCGAAGCTCGCCTTCGGCCTCATGGGGGAGCCGTCGTGAGTCGAGCGGCGCCGCACCCGCGCCGGCCCGGGCCCGGCGGGGAGGGGCTGGCAGAGTCCTTCTGGGGAGCGTTCCGATCCTCACCCGACGCCTGCGCCCTCTCGACGCTTGCCGACGGACGCTACGTGGAGGTGAGCGACGAATTCACGCGCGTCCTGGGCTTTGCGCGGGAGGAGCTTCTGGGGCGGCGCTCCGTGGAAACGGTCTGGCCCAGCCCCAGCGACCGGGAGGCATTCCTGCGCACGCTCGAGGGAGGCCTCGCCTTCCGGGAGCGAGAAGTAGAGCTCCGGACGAAATCGGGGGAGAGGCGGACGTTCTCGATCTCTGCGGAGGCCGTCGACCTCCAGGGGCGCCCGCACCTGATTACGATTTCCCGGGACGTTACGGACCAAAAGCGGATGACGGAGGCTCTGCGCGCGAGCGAGGAGCGGTACCGCAACTTCCTCACCCTGAGCACGGACTCCATCGGCCGCATCGAGCTCCGCGAGGGGCTCCCGGTGGACCTCCCGGTGGAGGAGCAAGTCGAGCATATTCTGCGCCACGCCTACGTGGCGGAGTGCAACGACGCCATGGCCAGAAGCGGCGGCTACGGCTCGGCCGCGGACGTCCTGGGGCGCATGCTGGCAGAGGTCATCCCCGACAGCGCGGAGGAACGCGAGGGCCTCCGCCGCTTCATCCGCTCCGGCCATCGCCTCATCGACGACGAGCTGTGCAGGGTGGGCCGGGATGGCCAGGCGCGCTGGCTCCGGCGCAACGTCCTGGGAGAAGTGAGCGGGGCCCGACTCGTTCGGGCCTGGGTGGTGACCCGCGACGATACGGCGCGGAAGCAGGCGGAGATGGCGGTGGAGGAGCAAAGGACGTTCCTTCGCCAGGTCCTCGACGCCAACCCGCACCTGATCTTCGCCCGCGACGGGCAAAAGCGCGTCACCCTTGCCAACCGTGCGACGGCGGAGCTGTACGACACGACCGTAGAGGCGCTCACCGGCGATGGCGCGGGGGCCACGCTCGCCCGGGGGGGGCTCGAGGGCTTCAACGCCGGTGACCTGGAGACGATCCTCTCGGGAGGGGAGCGGGCCTTCGGGACGACGGTCAAGGACGCCGCGGGCGGGATCCGCCGGTTTGACGTCGTCGAGCGGCCGCTCGTTGACGCTCAGGGAGCAGCCGTCCAGGTGATCAGCGTAGCCACGGACGTGACGGCCCGCCTGCGCGCGGACAACGAGCGGACCCGACTCCAGACTGCGCTCGAGCACGCGGCGCGCGAGTGGAGGGAGACCTTCGACGCCATCGACGTGGGTATCCTCGTGACCAATGACTCGGGTCAGGTCGTGCGCGTCAACCGCGAGGCGGCCGCCCTGGCCGAGGGCTGCCGGGAATACGAATCATTGCTGCATCGCCGCCTGGAGGCGATCGGGGTCCAGGAACCGTGGCGGACGGCGGAGCAGGTCAGGGAGGCGGCGGCGAGACAGCGAATGCACGTTGCCCGGCAGATCCGGGACGAGCCCACCGCGCGCGCCTGGTACATCACGGCCAGCCCCATGAGGCGGGGGCCCGAGGCTGCGCCCTGGGTGATCGTGACCCTGCGTGACATTACCGCGGAGACGGAGGTGGAGCAGCAGCTCCGTCGCTCCCGGCAGATGGAGGCGATGGGCGCCCTCGTCGCGGGCGTGGCCCACGAGGTGAGGACGCCGCTTTTCAGCATCTCCGCCACCCTGGAGGCTTTCGAGAGCGAGTTCGGAGTCCGGCCCGAGCAAGAGGAGTACGCCGTGCTTCTGCGCTCGCAGGTGCGGCGCCTGACCCAGCTCATGAGCGACCTCCTCGATTACGGCAAGCCCCCCGTCCTCAGCCTTTGCGCGGGGGGAATCGAAGAGGTAGTCCGCCGCGCGATTCAGGCGTGCCGGGGGTTGGCCGAGCAGTCCAAGGTCTCGCTGACGCTGGCGCTTGAGGAGGGTATTCCCCCCGTGCGACGCGACCCGGGTCGGCTGGAGCAGGTCTTCCAAAACCTGATTGCCAACGCGATCCAGCATTCTCCCCCCGGGGCGGTCGTGCGCATCGCGGTCGGCCCCGCTCCCCGGGGGGGTGTCTGCTGCACGGTGGAGGACCGGGGGAGTGGGGTTCCCAACGCCGAACGGAGGAGGATCTTCGAGCCCTTCGTGAGCGGCCGCAAGGGCGGAACGGGCCTCGGCCTCTCCATCGTGCAGCGCATCGTGGACGGGCACGGAGGGACGGTGGCGGCGGGCAGCCGGCCCGATGGGGGGGCGGTCTTCACGGTCGTTCTTCCCGCGGGGGATGAGGGCCCGCAGGGAGGGGCGCGGTGTTGAGGAGAGTCCGGCCCCGCGGACGACCGTCCGACTTTCGGGACGCCTCCCCGGTCCCGCGCTCGGCTCCGCCCAGTGGGGACGGGGACTTTGCGCTTCCGCGGGCTGGCAAGGAAGTTGCCATAGGGTTTGGAATGGCGAGTCACAAGGACGTGGGAACCAAGCTTGCGCAGACGACGCTCTCGCAGAGTCGCATCCTGATGGTGGACGACGAGATCGATATCCTGAAGCCGGTGATCTCCTACTTCCGGGTGCTCGGATGCCGGGTCGTGGGTGCGCGGGAGCCGGAGGAGGCGCAGGCGTTGCTCGAGCACGAGGCTTTCGACCTGATCATCCTGGATCTAGGGCTCACGCGGTTTGGAACGGATGGGCTGGAGGTGGTGAGAGGCATCCGGGAGCAGGACCAAAGGACGCCCATCATCGTCCTCAGCGCGCATGTAGCCGGGGAAGTCGAGGGAGAAGCGCTCCGCGCGGGCGCCGACTACGTGCTGCCGAAGCCGCAGCCCCTTGCGGATCTCGCCCAGGTCGTCTTGGGGCTGATCGGAAGCCGGTCGTGAGCGAGCAGAGCCTGCTCGAGCAGATCCTGGATCCGGGGGCCCTCTCGGCGTGCTTCCAGCCCGTCGTCGAGAGCAACGGGTCGGGGTATCGCACCCACTACCTCGAATGCCTGGTCCGGGGTCCCAAGGGGACGTCGGTGGAGCGACCGGACGTGCTCTTCAGCTACGTGCGCCGGAAGCACGCGGAAGTGGCGGTGGACCGCGCCTGCATCCGGGCCATCATGAGCGTGGCCGAGGCCTTCCCCGGTGAGGGGAGCCTCGGCATCAACGTGCACTCCGTGACCCTCGCGGTGGACGCCGACTTTCTCATCTTCATAAAAGAGGAGGCGGGCCGGTACGGTATCGACCTCGCCCGGATCATCATCGAGATCGTGGAGCACGGCGTGCCCCGGAATGGGGCCGCCTTCGGCGAGGCCCTGACCGGCCTCCGGCGCCTAGGCGTGCGCGTGGCGCTCGACGACATCGGACTCGGGCATTCGAACTACAAGATGATCCTCGACTGCCGGCCCGACTACTTCAAAATCGACCGCTACTTCGTGCAAGGAGCAGGATCGGACTTCTACCGCCAGGCGGTCCTCAAGTCCGTGGCTGAGCTTGCCCGGCCGTTCGGAGCGCGAGTGGTGGTGGAGGGCGTCGAGAATGAGGCCGACCTGGCGGCCTCGCGGGCCGCGGGAGCCACCCTCTTCCAGGGATTTGCGTTCAGCCGAGCGCTGCCGGGTTCAGCCTACCGGGACGCCGGCGCCGCGTCGGGGTGAGGGGAACCGCGCCCGACCGGCAACTGGGCCCCAACCGCGGACCATCTAAAAAAGGAAGCGGATTCCCGCCCCGATCTGGAAGCCTCCAGCGTCGAACCCGAGCGTGTTGCCGGGGGAGGGGTGGAGCCGCGCCTTCGCGCGGCTGAAGCGCCCCTGGGCGCCGAGGGCGATGTGCTCGCTGAGCCTGCTATCGAGGCTGGCCCCCACGTTGAAGCCGAAGGGGTTGTCCTGGATGGTGGCGGAAGGGGCGGAGACCGCGGTCACCGTGTCGTAGGGGTAGGTCTGGGTGTACTCGATGTGGTCGATCAGGTCGGCGCGGACCTTGATCAGGCTGACCCCGGCGAAAAGCGAGGCCTCCAGGTGTCTTCCGGAGGCGGGGACGAAGACGAGGTCGAGGTGGCCGGCCGTCTCGGTGTAGGACATCCCATTCCTGCTTCCGCTGGCCGGGCGGGGCCGGCCGAAGTAGAGGGGGTGGGGCAGGGCGGCGCTGAAAGCCACGCTCTCGTTGCGCTTTAGGTAGCCGAGGGCAACCGCGAGACCGAAGCGCCGGCCCAGCATTTGCCGCACCGCCCCCTCGAACCCCGGCCCGGGGTCGGCCTGATAGCCGGCATCAAACCGTCCCGCCTCCGCGAACTGGGTGAAGGTCCGGGATTCACGGAAGGACGAGGAGCCCAGGCCGTACAGGCCGCTCAGGCTAAGGGCGGTACGGGTCTCCGCCCCCGCTGACCCGGGCAGGAGGCCCAAGATCAGAAGCCCGCCCGCGGCCGCTCTCCGGCTCGGCAATGGGGCGTCCCCTCGGGAGCTCAGTTGACGCCCACCGCGGTCCAGGCCAAGGCCACTTGGAGGGCCTCCGGGCTCGCGGGGCCGTAAAGGTCCGCCGCGGCCTGAAGAGTCGCGACGCGCGCATCCGCGAAGGTGGCGGTGGGAGTGAGGTAGGCGGTGAAGCCCCGGTAGAAGATCTTCTCCGCCCTCTGGCGGTTGGCGCTCCCCAGGCCGCTCACCCTGATCCCAGAGGTGCGGTTCACGCCGCCCTCGATCAGGAGGTAGAAGGCCTGGTTGATGACGCCGTTGTTGTGGTGAGCCCCGCCCGAGTCGTTGGGGCCGTGGTAGAGACGCGAGTAGTGGTCGGCGTCGCAACCGGTCTGGGGGTTGCAGAACTGCGAAGGGTTCTCCATCGAGCGCACCGCGGTGCGGGGAGGGTCGAAGTCGAAGGCCAGGTCCTCGCCCAGGAAGTAGTCGGCCAGGAGGCGTCCATTCCCCGCCGGCTGCTGGAAGAACTCGACTGAGGTGCCCATGATGTCGGAGAAGGCCTCATTGAGGGCGGCCGTCTCTCCCACGTAGATGGCGGCCCAGGTGTACTGCGTGACACCGTGGGTCATCTCGTGGGCCACCACGTCCTGGGCCCCGGAGAAAACCCCGTACGTCTGGTCTCCGTCTCCGTAGAACATGCTGTTGGTGAACGGGTCCCAGAAGGCATTGCCGAAGTCGGAGGCGGGGGGCAGCAGGTGGGTGATGCTGCGCATGGGGAGGTCCTTCCCGTCGATGCCCCGCCGGCCGTGCCGTTTGAAGTAGTAGTCGTACGTCCAGCCCGCATAGACGTGGGCATCCACGACGCCCCCGTCCGTCCACGTATTGTTCGTGCTCGTGGCAATGAAAGAGGGGTCGATGATTGCCGTGCTGAGGAAGAGGTCGGCCGCAAAAAAGTTGAACTTCAGATCGTAGGTCGTCAGGGCGGGTGGGCGCAGCTGGTCGACAGCCCGGAAGGAGCCACCCACCGCGTCCACCGAGACCTTCTTCTTGTCCCCCCACACTCCCGTGCCCAAGCCCACCGCGGAGACGGTGGGCAGGTCGTCGTAGCGCCAGGCCACCGCCCCCGTGTGGGCGTCCACGAAATAGCGGTCCAAGTGGTGGTCGAACCGCACCCACAGCGTCCAGGTGAGGGCGGTGTGGCTGGCGAGGGGTAGCAGCACCAGCTCGGCTTCACCGAGGGCCCGGGCCCCCTGCCCCCGATCGGCCTCCGCCACCCGGAACGCCTGGTTCGGGGTGATCGCGGGGACGGTGTCCGCGGCGATCCCTTCCTGCAGGCGGCCGAAGACGGACAGAGTCTCCCCTTGCTCGTCCACCTGCCGCACGAGCTGGGCGCCGAAGACGCGCACCCCGTCGATGAGCTGTTCGTAGCGGCGGTGCTGACGGCCCGGGAAATCCGCGTCCGGCTGGACCGAGGCAAGCCGGAGGGCACCCCGTGCATGGAGAGCGTCGACCCGCGCACCCCAGATCCGCGCCTCGGACCCGGCAACCGCGGCCACCCGGGACTCGCGATGAAGGAGATCGTCGGGGGCGCTAGTGCCGCCCGCCAGGAGGAAAATGACGAGGAGGGGAGCAAAACGCCAAGACATGAGCTGGCCTCCGGCCCTTTTTGCCTCGATGCCGTCCGGACTATAGGGGCCACCGTCCAGAGGGTCAAGCACGTCGAGCCCGGCGCTCGGGGGGGAGGGCTCAAGGAGGACGCCTGCGGCGCCCTCGGCATCCGCCGAGCCCGTCGTGGGACCGATGCCCTGAGTCCTTGGGGAAGCGCGTGAAGACGGATGCGGCGATCAAAAAACTGATCTTCCCGTCCGCGGATGCATGCTTCTTGCTCGGGAGCAAGCCCGACGCTATACTCTCTGTTCCAAGACCTGAGCGATGCGCCCGATCCAGCGTTTAGCCGCCGCGGCCGACCTCGGTTGTGCGCGCACGAACATGGGCCTTCCGAGGAGCGACGCACACGGTGTTGTTTGGCCCTGGCCCTCTTCCCCGCGCCGTGTGAGAGGCAGAATGGCATGAGCGGTCGCCCTCGGCGTAAGCGGGCCCAGGCCCCCGCACCCCAGCTCGAATAAGGAGGCAGGGGAGAGCGTTCGCCACGCCGCCCATCGGGACCAGACGTCCCCCGGAGAGCTGGAGCCAGAGATCATGAGGTTCCTCCGCTACGTCGCCAAGCACCTGAAGCACAACTGGATTCGCACGGGAAGCACCGTGCTCGCCATGTCGGTTTGCATCTTTCTTTTTTGCACCCTCGAGACCCTGGTCGCCGCCATCAGCTGGAATCTGAAGAGCGCCAGCGCCTCGCGGCTGATCACCCGGCACTCGGTGGGCCTCACCTTCAACCTCCCGCGCGCCTACAAGAGCCGGATCTCCGGTGTTCCCGGGGTGAAGGGCGTGGCTGGCTACAATTGGTTCGGCGGGTTCTTAGGCACGCCGCCCGACCCCAAGAAGTTCTTCCCCAACTTCGCTATCGAGGCGGAGGACTTCCTGGCCATGGACCCCGAGTACATTCTCACCCCCGAGGAAAAGAAGGCCTTCTTGAGCGATCGCCGGGGCTGCATCGTGGGGCCCGACACGGCCGAGAAGTTCGGCTGGAAGGTAGGGGACGTGATCCAGCTGACGAGCGTGATTCCCCCCTACCAGGTGGGCAAGCCCTTCGAGTTCATGATCCGGGGGATCTTTCGCGTCGATAACGCCCGGTATCCGGGCACGAATGCGGGCGTGATGTTCTTTAACTACGAGTACCTCGACGAGGCAACCCGGGGCAAGGCCGGGATCGCCATGTACAAGGTCCTTATCGAGAAGCCCGAGAAGGCGGGGGCCGTCTCCAAAGCGATCGATAGCCTGTTCGAGAACGCAGATCCCCCTACCCGCACCGAGACCGAGGCCGCCTTTCGCGCGGGGTTCATCGCGATGGCCGGCAACCTGGCTTTGCTCCTCCGGGCCATCGGCCTGGCGGTGAGCTTCACGATCCTGCTCGTGACCGCCAATACCATGAGCATGGCCGTGCGGGACCGCCGGACGGAGATCGCGGTTCTCAAGACCCTCGGGTTTCCGAGTCGGCTGGTGATGGGGCTCATCATGATAGAGGCCCTCTTGCTCGCCACCCTGGGCGGAGGCCTCGGCCTCCTGCTGAGCTGGCTCGCCATCCAAGAGCTGCCCAAGCTCCCGTTCGTGGGTGACGCGGTGGCGGGGTTCCCGAACCTTGGGCTGTCCCCGCCCGTGGGTGGCCTCGGGATCGGCATCGCCCTCCTTCTCGGGCTCCTGGCCGGCTTCGTGCCCGCGGTGGGCGCCTATCGCTCTCGGATCGCCGAATCATTGAAGGGCATCTAGCTTGGCTCTCCCCGTTTCTTACAACGTCAGGAACCTGCGCGTGCGGTGGCGCATGAATCTGCTCGCCATCGGAGGGATCGCCCTGGTGGTGGCGGTGTTCGTCGTACTGCACGCGGTCTCGGCGGGGTTCCGGCTGGCCTTGAGGGCCACTGGGCGCCCAGACAATGCCATCGTGGTGCAGAAGGGAGCAACCTCCGAGCTCACGTCGGGTTTCACCAGGGAGGATGCGGAGCGGATCCTGGTCGACAGCCGGGTCGCCCGCGGGAGCGATGGCGTCCCCCTGGCCTCTCCCGAGATCGTGGTGATCGCGAACCTCGTCCGGGTGGTCGACGGGAGCCTGACCAACGTCCTCTTGCGAGGGGTCACGACGCGCGCCTTCGACGTTCGGGGGGGAATCCGGCTGATCGGGGGAAGACAGTTCAAGCCCGGGCTCTACGAGCTCGTGGCCGGGGACAAGGCCCAGGCCCGCTATGGGCTCGGCCTGGGGAAGACGGTCAAGATCCAGAAGCACGACTGGACGGTGGTGGGCGTCTTCAGTTCCGAGGGCAGCGGCTTCGAGAGCGAGCTCTGGGCGGACCTCGACGTCATGGCCGGTGAGTTCCATCGCGAAGGCGGATATCAGAGCCTCGTCCTCCGTCTCAAGGAGGCGACGAGCCTACCCTCCCTCATGAAGGACATCGCGGACAATCCCGGGGTCCAGCTGGAGGCGAAGGAGGAGCGCCGGTTCTACGAGGAGGAAGCGGGGCCCACGGCGAAAGCGATCATGGGGCTGGCGATTTTTGTCGCGCTGATCATGGGCGTGGGGGCCGTCTTCGGGGCCATGAATACCATGTACGCGGTCGTGGCCTCGCGCACGCGCGAGATCGGGACCCTGCGGGCGCTGGGCTTCTCGCGGCGGGCGATCCTCCTGGCTTTCGTCACCGAGTCCGCGTTCCTCGCGTTCATAGGGGGCTGTGTGGGGTGCGTGCTGGCTTTGCCCGCCGACGGCTTGGCCACCGCCACCGGCGGGCCGAACTTCTCCGAGCTTGCCTTCGCCTTCCGGATTACGGCCGGTGCCGTGGCGTCCGGGATCATCTTCGCGGTGGTCATGGGGATCTGCGGCGGGCTACTGCCCTCAATGCGGGCGGCGCGGCTCCCGATCATAAACGCGCTCCGCGAGGCCTGACGTCGTCGGCTGCCCGCGCCGGCGGGTAGGTCGTTCCTCGGACGCTCCCGCGCTAGCTCCCCCCGGACGGTTCCCCAAGAGGTCGTTTAGAATGGGCGCTCGAGACGACTCACGGGGGTGGGCATGCAAGCAGCGGCGGCCATATGGTCCGCGCTCTGGCTAGCGGGCGGCGGCTCGTCGACCGGGCAGCTCCGGGCGGTGCCTCGTGAGCAGCTGTGCATCACGAACGGGGTCATCACCACCAACGGAGGGGGCGCCCTTCTTGTCGACTCAGCCGAGATGAGGGCCGTGGTCGCGTCTGGACCGGCGCGTATCGTAGAGGCTCGCTTGCGCTACCTGGGCCCGACCAAGGAAGTGAAGAGACTGGCCTCCGGCGAGCTCCGCCGGCAATTCGGATTGAAGTTGCGGGCCGCCAACACTTGCAACGTGGTTTACGTGATGTGGCATATCGAACCGGACACCAGGATTGCGGCGTCGGTCAAGAGCAATCCCGGCCTGACAACGCACGCGCAGTGCGATGCTCACGGCTATCGCAACCTCAAGCCGTCGCGGCAATCCCAAATCCCCGTCCTCGGCCCCCATGAATGGCACCGGCTGCGGGCGAGCCTGGCCGGGGAGACCCTGGCCGTTTCCGTCGATGGGGCCACGGTTTGGCAGGGGAACATCGGGGCGGACGGCATGTCCTTCGACGGCCCGGTCGGGATGCGCTCCGACAACGGCCGCTTCGAGGTCGAACTGTTCCAGTCGGCGCCGGAGGGCGGGGCCTTCCCTCCTGCCCACCCCTGCCAAGCCGATCCCGGGGAGACTGAGTGAGGAGCGCAGCAACGCTTCCGGCCGGGGGTGGACGATCTGGTAGGAGAGACGTCCGGGCCGCGGCTCGCTCCCTGGGCCGGGGGCGGCTCTTCTCACGGCGGGGGCGGAGCTCCCGGGGGGGAGCGCCCAAAGACCCTGGGGGGCGCGCGGGCCTCGGCGCGTTTGTCCTCCTCTTCGCGCTCTTGCCGCCGGCCATAGGTGCCGGGGAGCGGCCGAGCCTTGACTCCATCGGAGAGGCGCTCGGCCGCGTCCGCGTACTCCGTGAGACCGCCCTCTCGCCCGATGGGGAGTGGGTGGCCTGGGTCGAGGACCTGGAGGGGGAGGGGCTCGAGGGCCCTTCCGCCATCCACCTCGTCCCGCGCGGGGGGGGCGCCAGCCGCGGGATTAGCGTGGCCACGGATGGCCGGCCCCACCACGAACGCGGCGTGCGTTTCTCGCCCGACTCCCGCAGCCTCGCCTTTCTCTCCGACGGCGAGCGCGCCGGGCAGCTGCAGCTCTACGTGGCTCCCGTAGGCGGCGGCCCGGCCCGCGCGCTCAGCCACGTGTCGGGCCAGCTCGCCGACCCTTCCTGGTCGCCGGAGGGCCGACGCCTGGCCGTTCTCTACGTGGCGGGCTCGACCCAACCCCGGGGTGCGCGGGTCCCTTACAAGCCGGACGCGGGGGTGGTCGAGGAGAGGGTCGACGAGCAGCGCATAGCCCTCGTCGACGTCGACACGGGCGCGCTGCGCGAGGTGAGCCCACCCGACCTGTACGTCTATGACTACGACTGGTCCCCGGACGGCCGCCGGCTCGTGGCGGAGGCGGCCCGTGGCTCGGGCACCAACAACTACTGGACGGCCGAGCTCTTCTTGATCGAGGCCGATTCCGGGCAGACGCGTTCGATCTGGAAGCCTCCCTTGCAGATCGCGGCTCCCCGCTTCTCTCCCGACGGCGGCTCCGTCGCCGTCATCCACGGGCTGATGAGCGACGAAGGGGTGACCGGCGGCGACGTGTTCTCGGTGCCCGTCGGCGCCGGGGAAGCCAAGAACCTGACCCCGGACCTGGCGGCCTCGGTGACCTGGCTCGGTTGGCGCCCGGGGGGCGAGATCCTCTTCACCGCGCATGCGGATGGCGGCTTCGCGGTCGGGCGCGTTCTCCCCGGGCAGCCGGCCACGCTCGTCTGGCAGGGTCCGGAGGTTCTTTCGAGCCCGAGCGTCGACCGCGCGGGACGCATGGCCTTGATCCGCCAGTCCTTCACGTTTGCGCCGGAGGTGTGGGCGGGGGAAATCGGACGCTGGACGCCCGTCACCCACGTGAACGCGGGGACGGCGCCGCTATGGGGCGAGGCCAAGAGCCTGCACTGGGAGAGCGACGGCTTCCGAGTGCAAGGTTGGCTCATCGCTCCCCGAGGGGTGGAGCCGGGCCGAACCTACCCGCTGGTCGTTTCCGTGCACGGGGGCCCGTCGGGGGCGGCGGGCCCGTCGTGGCCGGTCCGCTGGACGGCGGTGCTTCCCGCCCAGGGCTACTACGTATTCCTGCCCAACCCCCGCGGCAGCTATGGCCAGGGCGAGGCTTTCACGCGGGCCAACGTTAAGGACTTCGGTCACGGCGACTTGCGCGACGTGCTTCGCGGCGTCGACGCCGCGCTCCAGGCCGCGCCCATCGACTCGCGGCGGCTGGGGCTCATAGGCTGGAGCTACGGCGGCTACATGGCCATGTGGGCGGTGACACAGACGAACCGGTTCAGAGCCGCGGTGGCGGGGGCGGGCATCGCGAATTGGCAGAGCTACTACGGGCAGAATCGGATCGACCGCTGGATGATCCCCTTCTTCGGGGCTTCCGTGTACGACGATCCCGCCGCGTACGCCCGCTCGTCGCCGATCACCTTCATCAAGAACGTGCGCACTCCCACCCTGGTCCTGCACGGCGACCGGGACTCGGAGGTGCCGACGCCCCAAGGCTACGAGTTCTGGCATGCGCTGAAGACGCTCGGGGTGCCCACCCAGCTCGTGATCTTCGAAAATGAGGGTCACGCGATCTCGAAGCCGGAGCACAAGAGAGATCTCCTGAGCCGGGTCATGGCCTGGTTCGACCGCTACCTCGGGTCTTGAGCTTTAGCCGTCGCTCTGAGGCCGAGGAAACGGACGGACGAAGGAATCAGCGTGTCGCCCATCGCCGAGCGGATTGGTTCGACCTCGGGTTGGAGCCGCGGAGCCGCGCACGCTCTCCCCTTCGAGGTTCGAGGGGCTACTTCGGGGGGACCGCCGCTCTCACCAGGCTAGAGCTCCCGGCGGGTCCACTGACCCAGGTCAGTTCTTACTCGGAACCGCGTAGTCCAGGGTCACCGACCTAAATCC
>DATMQU010000700.1:0-2816 GCA_035566715.1 Vicinamibacteria bacterium | reverse complement strand
AGTCCGCCACCATGAGCGGGGGGAGGCGGTCGGACAGATATTGCTGGAGCTCGAAGAGGGCCTCCTTGATCGGCGCCGAGGTGTCCTCCGCCTGGCTCAGGGTCCGGGGGGCGGGGCGGGGGGGAGCGGGCCGGGCCGGGGCCACCCCCGCCACCGTGGCGGCCGCGGGGTCGTAGCCGAAGTCGGAGAAGGCCTTGCGCGCCTCGCGCACGGCGGCCAGCATCTCCCCCGCGTTCTCGAAGCGCTCGCCCGGGTCCTTGGCCAGGGCCTTCTCCACCACCGTGGCCAGGAGGGGGAGCTCGGGAATCCACTTCGCGAGCGGCTCCGGCGCGCTGTGGACGACGCTGTAGAGCACGGCGGGAACGGATTCGCCTCCGAAGGGCCGCCGGCCCGCCAGGAGCTCGTAGGCGACCGCCCCCAGGGAGAAGATGTCCGAGCGCGTGCTCGCCCGCCCGCCCTGGGCCTGCTCGGGAGCCATGTAGTAGGGCGTGCCCATCACCACCGCCGTCTTGGCGGCATCGGTGGACCGGCGCGCGAGGCCGAAGTCCATGATCTTGACCTGGCCGCTCGGAAGGAGGTGGATGTTCCCCGGCTTCAGGTCCCGGTGCACAAGCCCCTTCGAATGGGCGAAGGCGAGGCCGTCGCAGATCTGCTCCAGCACCGGGAGCTTCTCCTCCAGCCCCGGCAGGGTCCGCCGCTCGATCACCTCCTTGAGGTCGGTGCCTTCGAGCAGCTCCATGGCGATGTAGGACATCCCCGCCTCCTCCCCGAACTCGAAGACGGTGATGATGTTGGGGTGGGCGAGCTGGGCCGCGGCCTGGGCCTCCCGCTGGAAGCGCTGCCGCATGAGGTCGTTGGCGTCGAGGCGCTGGGAGATGGTCTTGATGGCCACGAAGCGGCCCAGGGCGGGATCGCGCGCCTTGTACACCTCGCCCATGGCCCCCTGGCCGATCTTGCCCACGACCTCATATTTCCCGATCTGAACGAGGTCCATCGGATCGCTCAAGGGAGGCCTGCGGGGGGGCGAATCGAATCACCCGTGCGCTCCCGGATGCCCTCGGATGCTACCACGCCCGGCAGAGGCGGGTGCGCTCGGGCGCGCGGGGGGGCTATACTCTCGGCCGTGGCCCAGCGCCTCCCCCGGACCCAAACCGAGCCGCTCACCGGCCTGGGGGCGGCGATCATCGATGCCCTCCCCATCGGGCTCTACGTCGTGGACCGCGGGCTCAAGGTGGTGGCCTGGAACAGCCTCCGCGAGAAGGGGCCCCTGGGCGTGCCCCGGGGCCGGGCCCTGGGCCGTCCCCTCCGGGGGGTGCTTCCTCCCGGCGGGTATCGGGCCACCCTGCCCATCCTCAGCCACGTCTTCAAGACCGGGATCCCCCACGAGGAGACGACAGAGACGCGCGCCGGCCTCTTCCACGTGCGGCGCCTGCCCGTCAAGGAGGGCCCTCGGGTGACCCACGTCCTCTCCTCCTTCGAGGACATCACGGAGCGGCGGACCCTGGAGATGCGCCTCATCGCCTCCGACCGCCTGGCCTTCCTGGGCCAGCTCGTGGCGGGGGTGGCCCACGAGGTCTCGAACCCGCTGGCCGGGATCGCGGGCTGCGCGGAGGCCCTGGCCTCGCTCGCCACCAAGGGCTCCGGGAAGGCCGCGCGGGAGGCGCGGAAGTTCCGCGACCTCATCCGCCGCGAGGTGGGCCGCTGCGAGGGCATCGTGCGCTTCCTGCTCGATTCCGCGCGAGAGGATCCCGGGACCACCTCCGACCTCGGCGCCACCGTGGGCACCGCCCTGCGCCTGCTGGAGCGGCATCCCGCCTTCGCGCGGATCCGGGTGGTGGCGCGCATCCCCAAGGAGCTCCCCCCCGCCCGCCTGGAGACGGACTCCTTGAAGCAGGTCGTGATGGCCCTCGCCATGAACGGGTCGCAGGCCATGCCCGGCGGAGGGACCTTGACCCTGCGCGCGGGACGCAAGGGGCGCGACCTGTTCCTGGACGTGATCGACACCGGCCCCGGCGTTCCCCCCGCGATCCGGGCCCGGATCTTCGAGCCGTACTTCACGACCAACGTCGGCGGGGGGGCGGGGCTGGGCCTGGCCATTGCCCGTACCCTCGTGCGCCGCTGGGGGGGGGACGTCGTGCACACCCCAAGGCGGACGGGGGCCGGCTTCAGGGTCGTCATGAAGACGGCGGAGCGGGAATGAGCGGCTATCGGGTGCTGGTGGCGGAGGACGAGGCCACGTTCGGCCTCACCGTGGCCCGCTTCCTCCAGAAGGCGGGCCACGAGGTCAAGGTCTGCCCCACCGGCAAGGCGGCCTTCAAGGCCCTGGCCACCGCGGAGTGGGACGTGCTGCTCCTGGACCTGAAGCTCCCGGACGCGGACGGGGTCGACATCCTGGCCAAGGTCAAGAAGGAGCACGCGGAGCTGCAGACCATCATCGTGACCGGCTTCGCCAACGTCCAGTCGGCCATCGAGACCATGCGGCTCGGGGCCTTCGACTACCTCACCAAGCCCCCCAACTTCGAAGAGCTGGGCATGCGGGTGGAGAAGGCGGGGGACAAGACGGTCCTGGAGCGGGAGAACCGCCGGCTGCGCTTCCAGGTCCAGCGGGGGATGGCCTCCGACATCCTGACCCGCTCGCCCGAGCTGCAGAAGGTGCTGCGCACGGTGGAGATGGTGGCCGCCGCCCGCACCCCCGTCCTGATCGAGGGCGAGAGCGGTGTCGGCAAGGAGCTTCTGGCCTCGCACCTGCACCGCCTCTCCCCCCGCGCCAACAAGGCCTTCGTGGATTTGAACTGCGCGGCCGTGCCCTCCACCCT
>DATMQU010000699.1:0-5418 GCA_035566715.1 Vicinamibacteria bacterium | reverse complement strand
CCGCCTCGGGGTCCGACACGAGCGGCTCGAGCGCCACCAGCTCGCCGCGCGTTGGCCTCAGATCGACCTCGGCCCCATCGCCTGGGGCATTCACGAGCCGGATAGCGGCTTTCTCATGGCCTTCCACGTGGTGCAGACCGTGGCCCAGATGGCGGTGGCGGAGGGTGCCGTCTACTTACAGGAGGGCGTTCGGCCCCCCTCCGGCAGGGGCGAGCTGGCCACGCTCACGACCCACTCCGGAAGAACCGTCTCCGCGAGGACGTTCGTATTGGCCTGCGGGCCGTGGCTCCCCAAGCTCCTTCCCGACCTCCTCGGGGAACGGATCTTCCCCACCCGCCAAGAAGTCTTTTACTTCGGCGTGCCGGCTGGGGACGAGCGTTTTCAGTCACCGGCCATGCCGGTTTGGGTGGACTTCGCGGAGGAGATCTACGGCATACCGGACTTCGCGGGGCGCGGTTTCAAGGTCGCCCCCGACCGCCATGGCCCCCCGATCGACCCCGACTCCCTCGAGCGGGTGCCGAGCGCGGAGACGATGGCCCTGGTGCACGAGTTCGTGGGCCGCCGCTTCCCCGCCCTCAAGAACGCGCCGATCGTGGCCTCGGAGGTCTGCCAGTACGAGAACACCTCAAACGGCGACTTCCTCATCGACCGCCATCCCGAGCTGAGCAACGTGTGGCTCGTGGGTGGAGGCTCGGGGCACGGCTTCAAGCACGGGCCCGCGGTGGGGGAGTACGTCGCGGCGCGGATCGCGGACGGAAAGCCCGTCGAGGCCAAATTCAGCTTGGCGACCAAGGCCAAGGTCCAGAAGCGGGCGGTCTTCTGAGGGGGAGCTCCCCGCGGAGCGGACCGCACCCGAACAAGCCTGCGATGAGAGAGAACGGAGCGCCGTTCGCCTCCGGCGGCCCCGATCCGTCGAGAGGGACCCCTCAGGGGCGACGGAGGTCGTCCACCACGGCGTCGAAGGAGTGGTAGCCCTTGCGGGTGGCGATCCACTCCGCGGCCAGGACCGCCCCCAGGGCGAAACCGCGCCGCGAGCGGGCTCGATGCTCGAGGAGGATCTCGTCCCCCCCGGAGTCGAAGCCGACCGTGTGCTCGCCCACGATCCCCCCTGCGCGTAGGGACGCGACGTGGAAGGCCTCGGAGGGGAGGGCCCCGTCCAGCCGGGTGGCCGCCCGGCGGCGCTGCCCGCCCGCCTCCTCCAGGATACCGGCCAGGACGCAGGCCGTGCCGGAGGGGGCGTCCTTCTTGCCCCGGTGGTGGCGTTCGAGGACGTAGGGGTCGTAGTCCGGAAAGGGGGCCAGCAGCGCGGTGGCCTGGCGGACGATTCGATAAAAGAGGTTGACGCCGAGCGAGAAGTTGGCGCCGTGCACGAGGCCTCCCCCCGAGGCCTCGACCAGCCGCCGTATCTCGTCCGCACGGTCGGTCCAGCCGGTGGTGCCCACCACGTAACGGCTGCCGGAGCGGAGTGCCGCGGCCACGTTCGCGGCCACCGCCTCTGCGGCCGTGAAGTCGATTCCCACCGCGCACCCGGGGGGGTAGGGGGAGCCGCGGCTGGCGACGACCGGCTGGTGTCCCCGCTCGCCCAGCACCGCTTCCACTTCCCGGCCCATCTTGCCGTGGCCGACCACCGCCACCTTCACCGATCGTCTCCCTCAAAGAACTCGCGGTGCAGCAGCCGCACCGCGCGCTCCGCGTCCGCCTCCGCCACCACGAAGGAGACGTTCACGTCCGAGGCCCCAAACGAGATCATGACCACGTTCACGGCGGAGAGGGCCTGGAATATCCGGCCCGCTAGCCCGGAGCGGCGGACGAAGCCGCGACCGACCACGCTGACGATGGCCATGGCGGAAAGCACCCGGACCTCGCCGAGAGAGGCCAGGTCGGCCTGGACGGCGGGCAGGGCGACGGGGTTGTCCACGGTGAGGGAAATGGAGACCTCGGAGGTGGCGATGAGATCGACGGGCGTGCGGTGGCGGGCGAAGACCTCGAACACCTGGGCCACGAAACCGTGGGCCATCAGCATGCGGGGCTGGGCGATGAGGACGACGGAGATCCCCTTCTTGAAGGCGATGGCGCGGGGCTCGCCCTCCGCCCCCGGGGCCGCCGCCGTGATGAGGGTGCCGGGGGCGGCGGGGTTCAGGGAGTTGAGGATGGTGACCGGGATTCCCCTCTCCACCGCGGGCTTGATGCTGGCGGGGTGCAGGACCTTGGCCCCGAAGTAAGCCAGCTCGGCCGCCTCGTCGAAGCTGATCTTGGGAATGACCCGCGCCCCCGGGAAAACCCGCGGGTCGAGCGTCATTATGCCGTCCACATCGGTCCAGATCTGGATCTCTTCCGCGGGGAGGAGGGAGCCGAATACGGAGGCCGACCAGTCGGAGCCCCCCCGGCCGAGGGTGGTGGACACGCCCTCCCGGGTGCTGCCGATGAACCCGCCGAGGACGGGGATCGTGCCCGCCAGCGCAAGCGGCCGCACGCTTTCCCTGACCCGGGCCCCCGTCTCCTCCAGCAGGGGCTGCGCGCGGCCAAAGGAGTCGTCGGTGAGGAGCACGCTGCGGGCATCGAGGGCGCGGGCGGGGAGGTCGGCCTGCTGGAGGGCGGCGCCCACGATCTCGCAGGAGAGGCGCTCGCCCATGCCGGCGATGGCGTCCAGGGAGCGTGGCGTCAGCTCCTCGAGGTAGTGCACGCCCGTATACAGGATGCGCAGCTCGGCCAGCACCTCCTCCACCTGGGCGAGGAGCCGGTTGCGGACCTCGCCCGCGGGAATGAGGTCCCGGATGGTGTCGTTGTGCCGGGCCTGCATTTCCTGGACGACCTGGTCGCTGGCGGGGTCGCGGGCGAGGGCGGCGCGGGCCCCGCGGATCAGGAGGTCGGTGACGCCGGCCAGGGCAGAGACCACCACCACCGGCCGCCGCTCCCGCCGCTCCCGGACGCGGGCCACCAGGCCCAGGACGCGCTCGGCGGATCCCACCGAGGTCCCCCCGAACTTCATCACGATCATGGGAGCAAACCCCGGGCCTGGAGGAGCTCCGCGTTCAGAATGGCGACCCCCGCGGCTCCCCGGATCGTGTTGTGCACGAGGGCCTCCAGCCGCAGGTCAAAGATCTTGTCCTCGCGGATGCGTCCGACGGAGACGGCCATTCCGCCCTCCCGGTCTCGGTCCCGCCGGGGCTGGGGCCGGTCCGGCTCCGTCAGCACGTGGATGGGCTGCCGGGGTGCGCTGGGAAGGCGGCGCTCCTGGGGCTCTCCCCGGAAGTCAGCGAGGACGCGGGAGGCCTGGGCGGGGGTGGCGCGGGTACGCAAGCGCGCGAAGATGGCCATGGTGTGCCCGTCAACGACCGCGACCCGGTGAACGGAGGCCGAGACCGGAAAGGGGGCGGGAGTAAAGGCCCCCCCGGCAAAGGCGCCCAGGATCTTCTGCGGCTCGCTCTCGATCTTCTCCTCCTCGCCTCCCCCGATGAAGGGGAGGACGTTGTCCTGGATGTCCAGGGAGGCGACGCCCGGATAGCCCGCTCCGGAGAGGGCCTGGAGGGTGACCACGACCACCGACTCCAGCCCGAAGGCTCGATGGAGGGGGGCAAGGGCCATGACCAGGCCGACCACGCTGCAGTTGGGGTTGGTCAGGATGTACCCGCCGCCCGTGCGCCGGCGCTGGCCTTCCAGGGCCGCCAGGTGGTCGGCGTTGATCTCGGGGACGAGAAGGGGCACGTCCGGATCCATGCGGTGGTTCCGGGAATTGGAAACCACGGCGTGGCCCTTGGCGGCCAAGGCCGCCTCCGCCTCGCCCGCCACCGAGGAATCCAGCCCGGAAAACAGGAGGCGGGAGCGAAAAGGGGCGTCGAGCGAGGAGACCACGCGCTCGGCCACGCTAGAGGGCATGGACCCGGGCAGGCGCCACGTGCAGGCCTCGGCGTAGGGCTTGCCCGCGGAGCGATCGGAGGCGGCCACCTCCGCCACCTCGAACCAGGGATGATCGGCAAGAAGCTGTATGAAGCGCTGTCCGACGGCGCCGGTGGCGCCCAGGACGGCGACCGGGGTCTTGGGCATGGAACAAGTGTAGTGCATCCCTCCCGGCAGTAGAATCGGACCCGGGAGGTAGGGGGATGGTCCTCGTCGACCGGCGGGCCCAGGAGCAGCGGGAGGAGCAGCAGCTCGCGCCCTACGGGATGCGGAGCGCGCGTAGCCGCGGGCGGCGGTACCCCGAGGAGGAGCATCCCCTACGCACCTGCTTCCAGCGCGACCGTGACCGGGTGATCCACAGCTCCTCCTTCCGGCGCCTGGAGTACAAGACGCAGGTCTTCGTCAACCACGAAGGGGATAACTACCGCACGCGCTTGACCCACAGCCTGGAAGGGGCCCAGATCGGCCGCACCGTGGCCCGGGCCCTGGCCCTGAACGAGGAACTGACGGAGTGCCTGGTCCTGGGGCATGACCTCGGCCACACCCCCTTCGGCCACTCGGGCGAGCGGGTGATGGACGAGCTGATGAAGGACCACGGGGGCTTCGAGCACAACCGCCAGACCCTCCGCATCTTGGAGGTGCTGGAGCAACGCGACCCGCGCTTCCCGGGCCTCAACCTGACCTGGGAGGTGCGGGAGGGGATCATCAAGCACCAACCGGAGAGCGACGGCAGCGCGCCCGCAGAGTACGCGCCCGGAGAGGCGCCCACCCTGGAGGCCCAGCTCGTGGACTTCGTGGACGAGATCGCCTACAACAACCACGACGTCGACGACGGCCTGAGCTCCGGCATGTTCACGCTGGACCAGATCCGCTGCGTGGCCCTTTTCCGGGAGGCCCACGACGCGGCCCTGGCCCAGGGGATCGAGGACGAACGGATCCTCCGCCACCAGGTGGTCCGCCGGATCATCAACCGCTGCGCGGAAGAGCTCCTCTCCGCTTCCCTCCGTAACCTGGAGGAGGCGCACGTCCACTCGCTGGACGAGGTGAGGCACCTCGGGCGGCGGCTGATTTCATACTCGGGGGAAATGGCGGCCCGGGTGCGGGAGCTGAAGGATTTCCTGCTCAAGAACATGTACCGCCACTACCGCGTGGTCCGCATGGGAGACAAGGCGGGGCGGATCCTGAGGGGCCTCTTCCAGTCCTTCGTGGGCGAGCCGCGACAGCTACCCCCGCGTTACCACGAGCAGATCGAGCGGGAGGGCGTGCACCGGGTGGTCTGCGACTACATCGCGGGCATGACCGACCGCTTCGCGGTCGACGAATACCAGAAGCTGTTCGATCCCCTGGTCCGGGTCTGAAAAGCCCGCGGCCGGGCAGAAGCGCACGGGTCCCGCCTCTTCCTTGGCCAGGACCCGAAGCGTGGGGAGGTCAGAGCCGAAGGTTGTCGAGGAGGCGGGTGGGGCCGAAGAAGACGGCCATGGAAATGAGCAGGGGAGAGCGGGCGTGGTCCTGCTCCTGCAG
>DATMQU010000698.1:0-11813 GCA_035566715.1 Vicinamibacteria bacterium | reverse complement strand
CGGCGGGGGCGGCGGCCGGACTCAAGATCGTGGCCCAGCTCGCGGTGGGCTTCGACAACATCGACCGCGCGGCCGCCAATCGGCACAAGATCCCCTTCAGCCACACCGCGGACGTGCTCACCGAGGCCACCGCCGAGTTCGCCTTCTTCATCATGGGCTGCGTGGCCCGCAAGACCTGGCCCGCCGAGCAGATGGTACGAAACCAGGAGTGGTCGACCTGGCACCCCCACCAGCCCTGGCTGGGGGACGAGGTGACGGGGAAGACCCTGGCCGTGATCGGCACCGGCCGCATCGGCAAGAGCGTGGCCAAGAAGGCGGTGGGCCTCGACATGGACCTGCTGTGCTACGACCCCGTCTACCAGGACCAGAAGTTCGTGGCGAGTACCCAGAGGGTCATGGAGGTCCGCCACCGGGAGGGCCTCTGCCCGCGGCTGCAGGCGATCGAGTACGTCTCCTTCGAGCAGGCGCTGGGGCGGGCGGACTTCGTCTCCCTCCACGTGCCCCTCACGCGCCCGGGGGAGGCGCCGGAGCCCACCTATCACCTCATGGACGAGCGCCGCTTCCGCCTCATGAAGCCCACCGCCTACCTGATCAACACCTCCCGGGGACCGATCGTGGACGAGAACGCCCTGGCCAAAGCGCTCCACGAGGGTTGGATCGCGGGGGCGGCCCTGGACGTGTTCGAGAAGGAGCCGCTGCCCGCGGACAGCCCGCTGCGCGACGATCGGCTCAAGCTCAAACTGCGGCTGTTCCCCCACTTCGCGTCCGCGGGCCGGGCCACCCGCCTCTCCCCCGATCCCAACGTGGGCATGGCGGGGCGGACGGTGCAGGCAGTGATTGACGTCCTCGAGAAGCGCTATGACGGGGACCCCAAGAAGATGCCCTACATCGTGAACAAGGAGGCCTTCTAGAGTCCCGGCGAGGGCGGCGGCCCGCTCTCCTGGGGTGAGGCCGCGGGGGGGCAGGCTTGCGCCGGGCGGGAGGCCCTGTAGACTGGACGACCCATGGGGTGGCGTCTCTCGGCCTCCGCCTTCCGGACCACTCTCGCCGGGGGCGTGGTTGCCCTGCTCTCGGCCGCGGGGGCTCCCGCGGAGGAGCCGGCCGCGGGCGAGCAGGCGCGCCTCTGTGAGGAGCGCAGCGGCGAGGAAGGACTCGCGGCCTGCCGCAGCGCCATCGCCCTTGGCCAGGGGCGGGAGCGCGCGGCCGCGCTGCGCCAGCTCCTGGCCCTGCGCCTAGCCTCGCTCGAGCGCTGGGACGAGCTGGCCGCGCTCTACCGGGAAGCGGTGCGGCTCGGCCCCAACGACCCCGAGGCCAACTGGCGGCTCGGCTCGACCCTTCTCTTTGCCCTCGGCAAGCCCGAGGAAGCGCTTCTCCCCCTGCAGGAAGCGGTGCGGCTGGCCCCCGCCGACCCCCAGGCCCGCCTCACGCTAGGCGCGGCCCTGAACGCGCTCGACCGCCACGCGGAAGCGGTGGCCGCCTTCGAGGAGGCGCTCCGCCTCGACCCCGCGGCCCTCAACGACCACCCCGGCTCGCGCGCCGTGTACGAGGCCTCCCAGCGGGGCGAGCGGTGGCCCTGAACCCCGGCGCGGCCTTTCTCCGGCGGGCTCTCTCCCGCCGGTAGTGCCGGCGGGCCTTGGCCCGGTTCCCGCAAACGCTCATGTCGCACCAGCGGCGGGACCGGTTCCGGCTCGCGTCCAGGAAGAGCCAGCCGCAGGCGGGGGCGGCGCACTCCCGCAGCCGCTCCCGGGCGGGGGAGGTGAGGAGCTCTGCCGCCGACTGGATGACGGGCCACAGCACGCGGTCGAACGCCGCCTCCCCCGACCAACCCCAGGCGAGAGCGTCCCTCCCGCCGACGATCCGCAGCCGGGCCAGCGCCCTGGGGAGCGCGGCATTCAGGACGAGGAGCGCGCGGGGGGGGACGGCCCTTCCCGCCGCCACCGCGGAGAAGACGGAGTAGAGCGACTCCCGCAGGAAGAGCGCCCGCCGCCGGGCCGCCTCCGCCTCCCCCCCGCGCCGCCGCGCCCGCTCGCGGAGCCGCCGGGCCTGACCGGGGGTGAGGAGGGCCGCTTGCTCGCCCCAGGCCAGCAGGTCGGCGTAGGTCGGCAAGCGCTCCCGCGGGTGGGGGGTGGGCCGGGCCTCCAGGGTGTTGACCAGGTCCAGGCAGGGCCGGCCCCCCGTGAGCTCAAACGTCTGGCCGCCCCCCGCCCCGCGGAGCGCCATTCCCTTGATAGCCTCTAAATTGATCTTGACAGGTCATAGGCATCCACATAGCTTCTAACCTGCGAACTTTATCACACCGGTTAGAAGGAGCCATCCATGACCAACCCCCGCCCGCACCCCGGTCTGGAGCCGTACCTTGCCCTCCTCGACGAGGCCTTCGAGCGCAAGGCCTGGCACGGCCCCAACCTGCGGGGCTCGGTGCGGGGCCTGAGCGCGCAGCGGGCGGCCTGGCGGCCCGGCCCCTCCCGGCACAGCATCTGGGAGATCGTGGTCCACTCCGCCTACTGGAAGTATGCGGTGCGGCGCCGGCTCACCGGCCAGAAGCGCGGCTCCTTCGCCTACCCGGGCAGCAACTGGTTCGCCCGCCCCTCCACCCCGGACGACGTGGCCTGGCGCCGGGACGTGGCCCGGCTGCTGGAGGAGCATCGGCAGCTCAGGGAGGTGGTGGCCCGCCTCTCCCGCGCCGACCTCCGGGCGGGGGGCCAGGCGCGGATGATCCGGGGCGTCGCCGCCCACGACCTCTACCACGCGGGCCAGATCCAGCTCCTGAAGCGTCTGGGCCCGCGCTGAGCGGCGGGGCCGGAGCCGCGGACGGGCTCAGCCCGAGAACTCCGCCATCACGGGGGCGTGGTCCGAGGGCTGCTTGCCCTTGCGCTCCTCGCGATCGATGGAAGCGGCGCGGCAGCGCTCCGCCAGGGGCGCGCTGGCCAGGATGAGATCGATGCGCAGACCGCGGTTCTTGGGGAAGGCCAGCCTCCGGTAGTCCCACCACGAGTAGAGCCCCGGCTCGGGATGGTGGAGGCGCAGGGTGTCGGCCAGGCCCCAGCGCCGCACCTCTTCGAGGGCGGCCCGCGCCTCGGGGTGGAAAAGGACGGAGCCCGCCCAAACCGCGGGATCGACCACATCCCTGACCTCGGGGGCCACGTTGAAGTCCCCGCCCAGGACCAGGGGCTCGTCCGGGCGGCAGCGCCGGTCCAGATAGGCGCGCAGGCGGTGGAGCCAGTCGAGCTTGTAGGTCCACTTCTCCGACCCCACCTCCTCCCCGTTGGGGACGTAGGCGCAGACCACCCGCAGACCCCCCACCCGGACGGAGATCAAGCGGGCCTGCTCGTCGTCGTCGCCCAGTCCGCGCTCGACGTCTTTGGGCTCCTCGCGGGAGAGCACGGCCACCCCGTTGTACGTCCGCTGGCCGTGGACGGCCGCGTGATAGCCGGCCTCCCGGAGCGCCGCGAAGGGGAAGGCCTCCTCCGCGACCTTCAGCTCTTGCAGGCACACCACGTCCGGCCGCCGAGCCCCCAGCCAGCGGAGGAGGCGCGGCTCCCGGGCCCGGATCGAGTTGACGTTCCAGGAGGCGACCAGCATCGCTGCCACCTACTCCCCGGCCCCGGGCCGTGCCCGAGCGGCAACGGAGGGCGACGATTCGGGGCCCCCCCGGGATACCCGGGGCAGCGGCGCGGGTTCCGCCGAGCTCAGGAGATCTTCTGCTTCGGCGCCCCGGGCTCGGGCGGGTTGTTCAGAACCGTCCAGTAGAGACCGAGCTGGCGCGCGGCGGTCACGAAGCCCTCGAACTCCACCGGCTTGCGAACATAGCTGTTGGCGCCCAGCTCATAGGTGGTGGCGATGTCGGTCTGCTCCGTGGAGCTCGTCAGCATCACCACCGGGGTCCGCCGCGTCCGCTCGTCCCCCCGCATGCGCTTGAGGACGTCGAGACCGTTCAGGAGAGGCAGCTTGATGTCCAGCAGCACCACGACCGGCTGATCTGCCACGTCGCGGCCGGCGTGGGCCCCCGTGCCGAAAAGGTAGTCGAGGGCCTCCACGCCGTTGCGCGCCACCACGACCGGGTTCGTGATCTTGGCCTCCGTCAGCGCCATCACCGTCAGCTCGACGTCGTCGCGGTTGTCTTCCACGAGAAGGATGGACCGGTTGGTCATGGATTGCGCTCCAGAGTGAAGTAGAACGTCGCCCCTTTGCCGACCGCCCCTTCGGCCCATATGCGTCCACTGTGGCGGTTGACGATGCGCTGCACGGTCGCGAGGCCGATTCCCGTCCCCTCGAAATCCGCGTCGCTGTGAAGCCGCTGGAAGGCACCGAAGAGCTTGTCCGCGTAGGCCATGTCGAAGCCCGCCCCGTTGTCCCGCACATAGAAGGCCGCCCCCGCCCCATCCCTGAGCTTGCCCACCTCGATGCAGGCCTCCTCCCTCTTGGCCGTGAACTTCCAGGCGTTGCCCATCAGGTTCTCGAGCACGATGGTCAGGAGGTGGGGATCCGCCTCCGCGGTTAGGCCCGCCTCCACGCGGACGCGCACCTCGCGTGACGGGGGCCGCGTCGCCAGCTCGGCCGCCACCCGATCCGCGATCTCGCTCAGGTTCACTTCCTGCCGGACCAGCTCCCGACGGCTGACCCTGGCCAGCCCGAGCAGGTCGTCTATCAGCCTGGCCATCCGCTGGGTTCCGGCCCGCACCCGGTCCAGGTAGTGGCGACCCTGTTCGTCGAGCTGGGCCCCGTAGCCGCTCAGGAGGGCCTTGCTGAAGCCGTCGATCGCCCGCAGGGGAGCCCGGAGGTCGTGCGACACCGAGTACGAGAAGGCCTCCAGCTCCTTGTTCGCGGCCGCCAGGTCGTGGGTCCGCGCCTCGACGCGCCTCTCCAGGTCGGCGCGAGCCTCCTGGAGGTCGGAGTTCTGCCGCTGGATCTGGTCCAGCATCTCGTTGAAGGTGCCGATGAGGGAGCCGATCTCGTCGTCGCCCTCCGAGGCCGCCCGCACCGAGTAGTCCTTCTGGGAGGAGACGGCGCGCGCCGTGTTGGCCAGGTTCAGGAGGGGCGCCGAGATCGTCTTCTCGATGGCCCGGGAGATGACGATGGCCAGCAGGAAGGATCCGGCCAGGATGACCATCACCGTGCCCGCGTAGCGCCGCTGGCGGTCGCCTAGCTCATCCAGGTCGGCGCGGATTAGCAGCCGGCCGACGGTCTTCCCCTCGAACCGGATGGGCTCGGACACGAGCAGCTGGCCGGCCGTGAAGAGGTACCCGCCGGGGACCTCGGCGGAGGGGTTGAGAAGCGTCGCCACCGACCCGCCGTCGCGGGCATAGGTGGCGAGGGGCCGGGCGCCCTTCTCGGCGACGATGAGGGCCGCCGCCACCGCCGGTTCGCCCCGCAGACCGGCCAGGGTGGCGCTCGCGGCCTCGGTGTCGTTGAAGAGGAGGGGCGAGACGCTGTTGAAGCTGATGATGTGCGCCTCGCTCAGGATGCGCCGCACCATCGACTGGCGGAAGCTGTGCGAGTCGTAGGCGAGGAAGGCGATGCTTGCCGTCACCAGCGCGGTCACGCTGCTCAGCATGCCGATGCTGGTCAGCTTTCGCCGTATGGTCATCCCGCCGAGGATGCGCATCTCAGACGCCGTCGCTCTTGGAGATGACCCGCAGAGCCAGGCGGATGAGCTGCGAGCTCATCTTGAGGTGCGCGCGCTCGACCTGGTACAGGTTGATGTCGAAGCGGACGAGGTCGTTTTTCAGCTTGAAGGTGATCATCCCTCCGCGGTCCGAGAAACCGTCCATCTCGCCCACGGTGAGAACGCTGGTTCCCTCCAGGGCCTTCAGGATCTCCGCCAGGCGGGGCCGCTCCGACGAGCCAATGAACAGGATCTGGGCCTTGCCCGCCGCCTCGGGGGCGCTGATCCGGCGGACCTCCACTTTCCGGTCCAGAATCGTCTTCCCGGCAAAGGTGCTCTCGAGGATCTCCCCGAAGGGGTCCTCGCCCAGGACGGCCACCGTGAAGGCGGGGCCGATGGCTTGCTCGTCCGGCCAGTGCACGAACTTGGCGAAGTTGTAGAGGAACGCGGCCTTGACCTGGTACTCCCCCGCCCGGGCGGCCTCCCGCGTCTCTACGGGTCGGGCCAGAGCGAGCACCAGGAGAACGGCGAGGGTGCCCGAGCCCGAAAGCCTCACCACCGCCACCGGGCCTCGCCATAGACGGAACGCGGGATCTCAACCGCGGTCGGGCCGCCGCCGAACTCCAGGTGATGGTCGCGCAGGAGGTTCTGGCCGACGACGGCCAGCTCCAGCTTGGCCACGATTGGCCAAGCGACGCGGGCGTCCAGGGCCGAATAGGCGGTCTTCTGGGAGTGGACGGCGTCGACCCACCGGAAGCTGACGTCCGCGTCCAGGCCCGCGGGAAGCCGCCAGGAGGAGCGAATGCGGGCGATGTGGCGGGGGCTCGCTTCATCCGAGGCGACGGACGAAACGTCCGTGCTGCCGGGTTTGGCCATGAGGCTCATGCTCAGGTAGGAGTACTCGGCAGCCATGGTCCATGACGCCGTAAGGTGTGCCGCCGAGGCCAGCTCCACGCCGGAGGCGTGTCCGCCGAGCATGTTCGCGAAGCGGAAGGGAAGGATCTGGCGGCCGTCCGTCGGGAAAGGCGTCCCCGTCTCGACGCTCAGGAGGTCCGAGTAGTGGTTGTAGAAGAGGGCGAGGTCCAAGCTCAGGCGATCCGCGGGCCGGACGCGGTAGCCGGCCTCGTAGGCGACCACCGTCTCGCTGGTGAAAGAGTCATTCCCGATGATCTGCGCGAAGATGGGGAGGGTGGGGCTGAGGGATGCGGTCAGCGACAGATCGCGCTCGATTCGGGAGGGCGTGCGGACGGCCCGGGTGATGGCGGCCCACACCGCTTGACGAGAACCCGGAGACCAGAGCACGCGGCCGCTGGGTTGGAGCTCGAACCCCGTGTACTCGTTCCGCTCCAGCTTGGTTCCCAGGCTGAGCGACAGGCGATCCTTCACGAGCGCGATCTCGTCCTGGGCGAAGACGCTGAAGATGTGATCGGTGCGGTCGGGGGGGACGAAAGTGATGGTGTCGGCCCCTTGGCCCCGGCCGGAGGAGAGCCGATAACCAAGGCCCCAGATCACCTTGTGGCGACCGGCGAGGGCGAACTGGTCCTGGATGTCGATATTGAACGTGTCGCGGGTCTCCTGGAAGCTGGGCTCCACTCGACGCGTGCGGTCGTAGTAGGTGGTGACGGCCAGCGCGGACCCTAGAAGCGAGTGATCCCAACGAGCCAGCAGGTTGCCTCCCGAGAGCTCGGCGGGGGTGTCCACGGTCCGCATGTACGGGGGCTGATAGGAGGTCAGCGACGTCTGCTCGCCGGCTCGGCCCGAATAGATGTCTCCCTGGACGGTCAGCCGGTCGTCCGCAGGAAGCTTCCAATCGGAGCGGAATCCGCCTTGAGCCATGTGCCAAGCGTCGAAGTTGTCGTTGCTGGCGTGATATCCCGCCTCGCGGTCGAAGTACTTTCCGTAGACCCGGTAGGTGCCGGTATCCCCGGCTGTTCCGCCATAGCGCGCGCCGACGAAACCCCGCTCCTGGTTCCCACCCCCTCCGTAGAGGAGCCCGCCCTGGGTGTCCTTGGAATTCTTCGTAATGATATTGACGATCCCGTTCACCGCGTTCGCGCCCCAGAGTGTCCCTCCGGGCCCCCGCACGACCTCGATCCGCTCGATGTCGTCCAGGACGGTGTCCTGCACCTCCCAATACGTGCCCGCGAACAGGGGGGTGTAGAGGCTGCGCCCGTCCATCAGGGCGAGTTCCGAGCGCGAGAGCCGACTGGTGAAGCCGCGGATCCCTATGGCCCATTGATTGGAGTTGATGCGCGCCACGTCGACCCCCGGCGCCAGACGAAGAGCATCGGGAATGCTCGTGGCTCCCGACCGTCGAATGTCCTCCGCCGTGATCACGTAGACCGCGGCGGGGGTCTGGAACAGCGGCTCCTCCTCCTTGGACACCGAGGTGACCCGCGTTTGCGCGAGCTCCTCCAGGCTGATCGAGGTCAGGTCGCGCTGGTTGTCAGCCAGTAGGGGGACCGCGGAGGCCAGAAAGGCGAGAGGCCAGAGCCGGGCCGGAAGAACGGGAGACCGGCCGTTCCGCCCCGGGGTAGACACATGAGCCATGGTGCTGAGCTCCAGGTCCCGATGCGCTATTCGTAGCGCCGATATGCGTTTAACATCGAAACGGTGAGGCACATCATACCCTCATTTACACAACGCGAGATGAAAATAGCTAGAATTGGCGTTGAGGGAGGGCTGCGATTCTATGGAGGCTAAGGTTCGGCTCCTCCACCTCGAAGATAACCCGGCCGATTCGGAGCTCCTGGAGCTGGCGCTCCGCCAAAGTAGCCTCGACTGGGACGTGGTGAAAGTGGACTCCCGCGATGCCTTTGTCGCCGAGCTTGAAAAGGGTGGCTTTCACATTGTCGTCTCGGACTATAGCCTTCCGTCATTCAATGGGCTGGAGGCTTTACGTGAGACGAGGAAGCTGAGCCCGGAGCTGGCCTTTCTCCTTTTCACCGGCTCCCTTGGAGAAGAGCGTGCGGTCGAGGCGCTCCGAGCCGGGGCTACGGACTTTGTCTCGAAGGAAAGGTGGGATCGACTCGGCCCCGCTCTGCAGCGGGCGGTAAAGGAAGCTGAGGAGCGCTCGGCCCGAAGACAAGCCGAGGCGCAGTATCAGCTTCTGTTCGACAGCAACCCGCATCCGATGTGGGTCTTCGACCGGGAGACGCTGGCCTTCCTCGCCGTCAACGATGCCACCGTCCAGCAGTACGGCTACTCGCGCAGCGAGATGCTCGGCATGACCATCAAGGACATCCGTCTGCCCGAAGAGGTTCCCGCGCTGATGGAGGAGCTCGACGGCTCTTCGTGGCCGGGGTCGAACTTTTCGCGCGTCTGGAAGCATCGCCGGAAGGACGGCTCAATCATCGACGTAGAAACCGGGGCCAACCCGATTGCCTTCCAGGGCCGGCAGGCGGTGCTCGTCCTTGCCCACGACGTCACGGAGAAGAAAAAGCTCGAGGCCCAGCTTCACCAGGCCCAGAAGATGGAGGCGATCGGGCAGCTCGCGGGCGGCGTGGCGCACGACTTCAACAACCTCCTGGGCGTCATCACCGGCTATACGGAGCTGCTCCTGAAGGATCTCGGCACGCAGCACCCCGGCCTCCGCCGGGCGGAGCAGATTCAGAGGGCAGCGGAACGGGCCAGCGGCTTGACCCGCCAGCTCCTGGCCTTCAGTCGGAAGCAGGTGCTCGAGCCGAAGGTGCTGGATCTAAACGCCATAGTTCTCGATGTCGAGAAGATGCTGCAGCGGCTCATTGGCGAGGACATCCAGCTCGTCCCGGTCTTCGCCTCGGACCTGGGGCGCGTCAAGGCGGATCCGGGACAAATGGAGCAGGTCATCGTGAACCTGGCCGTGAACGCCCGCGACGCCATGCCGCGGGGGGGCAAGCTCATCATCGAGACCGCGAACGTGGATCTGGACGGGAACTACTCCCGCCTGCATGCCGAGGTAAAGCCCGGTTCCTACGTGATGCTCGCGGTGAGCGACACCGGGCACGGGATGGACGCGGACACGATGTCCCACATCTTCGAGCCCTTCTTCACCACCAAGGAAGAAGGCAAGGGCACGGGGCTGGGTCTGTCCACTGTGTTTGGGATCGTGAAGCAGAGCGGCGGCCACGTCGCCGTCTACAGCGAGGTCGGGCGGGGGACATCCTTCAAGGTCTATCTCCCGCGGACGGAGGAGCCGGGGCGGGCCCTGTCGGCGGGGACGGTGCGGGTGGAGATGCCGTCCACGGGCTCAGAGACAATCCTGGTGGTGGAGGACGCGGAGGCGCTGCGGTTGTTGATCGCGGAGATCCTGGAAGTGGGGGGCTACCGAGTTCTCCCCGGGGCGAGCCCGGAAGAGGCGCTGGCGGCCGCCGAGGCCCACGACGGCCCGATCCACCTCCTGCTGACGGACGTGGTCATGCCCGGGATGAGCGGGCGCCAGGTGGCGGACCGGATCAAGGCCTCCCGTCCCGCCGTAAGGGTGATGTACATGTCGGGCTACACGGACGAAGCCATCGGTCAACACGGCGCGCTCGAGCCCGGCACCCACTTCATGCAGAAGCCGTTCACCGCGGGCGCCCTGCTGCGGAAGGTGCGCGAGGTCCTGGAGGCCTGAACTCCGACCCCGCTCGCAGGAGACGAGCGGTCTCGGCAATGCCGGCTGGTCCGGGCCCGCGCGTGAATCGCCGCCCGCTCAGCGGCCGATGGCGGCGCTATCGGGGGCACGGTGGTCGGCGCCTCCCTCCAGCAGGTCCTCCTTGGCGTCGTAGACGACACCCTGAGCCGCCCCCTGGGGCTGCTCGCTCTCCCGGGCCGCGTGGCCCATCCGAGTGAGGAGGGCCAGGGTATCCGGGGAGAGGCCGTAGCGCTCGTAGCGGAGGACGTCCGGTAGCCACTGATGGTGGAAGCGGGGGGCGTCGATGGCCTCCTGGATGTTCATGCCGAAGTCCACCACGTTCAAAGTGGTGAGAAGGACGGTGTTGATGATGGTCCGCCCCCCCGGGCTTCCGATGACCATGAAGACCTTGCCGCCCTTGGCCAGAATGGTGGGGGTCATGCTGGAGACCATGCGCTTGCCAGGGGCGGCCAAGTTCGGCGGCGTCCCGATCAGCCCTTCCGCGTTGGTCAGCCCCGGCCCCGCGTTGAAGTCTCCCATCTCGTTGTTCAGGAGGAAGCCCGCCCCCGGCACCACCGCCTTCACGCCGTAGGAGTCCTCGAGGGTGTAGGTGAGGGCCACCGCGTTGCGGTCGGCATCCACCACCGAGAGGTGGGTGGTCTGCGTGCTCTGCGCCTGCCATTCGAAGCTCTGGGGCGACGAAGTCGAGGCCCGTTCCGCGCGGATGGTCCGCCGCAGGGCGGTCGCGTATTCCTTCGAGATGAGGCGGGCGAGGGGCATCCCCGGGTTGAACTCCGGATCACCGAGGTAACGGGCGCGGTCGGCAAAGGCGCGGCGCATGACCTCCGTGATCAGGTGGACGGTGGCGGCGGAGCCGAAGCCTTTGGCCGCGAGGTCGTAGCCTTCGAGGACGTTCAGCATCTCCAGAAGACAAGCGCCGCCCGAGCTGGAGGGGGGCATGGTGAGGACCTCGTAGCCGCGATAGGTGCCGCGGAGGACCTCCCGCCGCCGGGGAGCGTAGGCCTTCAGATCCGCCTGGGTGATCAGGCCGCCGTGGGCCTGCATCTCCCTCTCGATGAGCCGCGCCGTCTCCCCTTCGTAGAAGCCCTCCCGGCCCCGGTCCGCGATCCGCTCCAGGGTGCGGGCCAGGTCCGCTTGTCGCAGCAGGTCGCCCGCCTCGTAGGGGGTGCCGGCACGAGAGAACTGAGCCACCGAGGCGGGGTAGAGCTTCATCTCGGGCAGGACCTGGCGCAGCGAGCGGGCCAGGCCGTCCGTGACCATGAAGCCCTCCCGGGCCAGGAAGATCGCGGGCTCCAGGAGCCGCGACCAATCAAGCTTGCCTTGCTCTTTCCAGGCCAGGTGCAGGCCCGCCACCGTCCCCGGCACGCCCACGGAGAGGTAGCTGTGATGGTGCCGGTCGGCGTCGTACTTCCCGTCCTGGAGGAACATGGCGGGGGAGGCGCCGGCGGGGGCGGTCTCCCGGAAGTCGTAGGCGACCGCCTCCCCCCCCGCCCGCCGGTACACGAGAAAGCCCCCCCCGCCGATGTTGCCCGCGGCGGGGTGGGTCACGGCGAGGGCGAAGGCGGTGGCCACCGCCGCATCCACGGCGTTGCC
>DATMQU010000697.1:0-2079 GCA_035566715.1 Vicinamibacteria bacterium | reverse complement strand
CGGGTACGAGATCGAGGGCGTAGGTGGCCGAAAGATCCGGGTTCGGGAATTGGGAACCGAGGTTGCGGAGCATTTCACGCTGCCCGTTCTTGTTAGGTGTGTGTGGGAGCCGGGACCGTGGGTCGGCTGCGTCCAGCCTCTTCGCGGCGACGATCGGGTAAGCCGCATCTCTCCTTTAGGCTCGCGGGAAGTGCAATCCCGAGCGGGCGTAGGGATGCGGTATAGTTCCGTGAGTACGGCTCTTGCGAGAACCGCAGATGACGGCCGGTAGGTACTCTTTGAGGCGGGCCCCTAAAAGCTCGGTGAGTACCTCATGTGCGGGATAGCCGGGATACTCCGGTACGGCGGCGAGCAGGTCGACGAGCGCCGGCTCGCGCGGATGGCCGCCGTCTTGGCCCATCGTGGCCCGGACGGCGAGGGATTCCACGTCGACCAAGGCGACCCCTCCATCGGGTTAGCCAGCCGACGTCTCGCCATCATCGACATACCGGGTGGCGCGCAGCCGATGTCTACCGAGGATGGTTCGTTCACCATCGTCTACAACGGCGAGATTTTCAACGCGGGAGAGGTTCGCCAGGAGCTGGAAGCCGTCGGCCACCGCTTCCGATCGCGATGCGATACCGAAGTGGTACTTCGAGGCTACGCCCAATGGGGGCCGCCTGTACTGGAGCATCTCAATGGGATGTGGGCATTCGCGGTGTGGGATCGCGCCGCGCGTCGCCTTTTCCTGGCCAGAGATCGCCTGGGCGTCAAGCCGCTTGTCTACGCCTCCACACCCGCGGGCCTCGTCTTCGCTTCCGAGATCAAGGCACTTCTCTCGTCCGGACTGATCGACCGTTCGCTCGACTTCACAGCCCTACCCCACTATCTCTCGGCCTTCGTGATCCCGGAGCCCTACAGCCTCTATCGCGGGGTGCGGCGTCTGGTCGCCGGTCACTACCTCCTGGCCGAGGGCCGCGCTTGCCGTGAGGTGCAGTACTGGGACTGCGCCTTTTCGGAGGAGGGCGACCGGGGTCGGGCCACCTACCGTGACCAGGTCCGGGGCTTGCTGGAAGACGCCGTGCAGCGACGCCTCGTGAGCGATGTGCCCCTCGGCGTTTTCCTCTCCGGGGGCATCGATTCAGGATTGGTGGCGACCATCGCTGCCCGGAGTACCCCGGGGGCACTCCGTTCCTTCACCTTGGGCTTCGAGGGGTCGTCCGCGGATGAACGGCCCGCCGCGCGCCGCTTGGCCATAGCCCTGGGCGCCCGCCACACCGAGGCCGCCGTGACCTCGCGCGAGGCGGCCGCCACGCTCCCGGCGGTGTTGGCGGCCCACGACGAGCCCAGTCAGTCCCTCCTGCAGGCACATTTCATCTCCCGGCTGGCCCGCACAGAGGTGACGGTGGCTCTGGTCGGGGTAGGAGGCGACGAGCTCTTTTCGTCGTATCCGACCCACCGACTGGTCGATTTGATCGCACGGCTGGATCGTCTGCCCGCCTTCGCCCGTTCGCTGGCCCTCTCCCTGGCTCGCGTCGGTCTGGGCACACACGGCCGACGTCTCGACATGCTCTGCCGGATGGAACCGGATGCCCGCGTGACGCAACGTTTGCTGCACCAGACCGATGCGGCCACACGGGAGGCCCTCATCGCGCCCGAGCTTCGGTCCGGACTCGATCTCGAGGGGCCCGTGCGGCACCTCGAGCAGCACTACGCCCGGGCCCGCTCCTCTCACCCCTTGAACCGCCTGCTTTACGTGTATCTCAAGACCTATCTCCCCGACGAGCTCCTTCGCACGCTCGACACCATGAGCATGTACCACTCCCTGGAGGCGCGAACGCCACTCCTGGACTACCGCCTCGTGGAGCTGGCCATGCGAGTCCCCGCTCATCACAAGAACAGCCTCCGTACGGGCAAGGTGCTGCTGCGCGAGGTCGCCAAGGGAGTCTTGCCCGCGAACACCACCCGTCGCGCAAAAGTAGGCTTTTCCTTGCCTCTCGACGTGTGGCTTCGCCGCGAGCTAACCGAGGTTCTGCGGGATGTGCTGTCGGAAGCGGCCGTGCGCCGCCGGGGAATATTCGATCCCGATAGCGTAGGCCG
>DATMQU010000696.1:0-3313 GCA_035566715.1 Vicinamibacteria bacterium | reverse complement strand
CGGCACAGCCGAACGAGCAGGCTCTCGGTGGCCAGTGGTGGGAGACATTCCAGGATCCCCAGCTGAACGCCCTGGAAGACCAGGTCAGCATCTCCAACCAGAACCTGAAGGCGGCCGAGGCCCGATATCAGCAGGCTCGGGCCGTGCTCCGCTACTACCGCGCCGACTTCCTCCCCACCCTGGCCGCCGCTCCCTCCGTGGCGCGGGGAAGGGTGTCCCACAACCGCCCGCCCCTGGGCGCGCCTTCCAACGGCCTCACGTCCACGGATTTCCAACTGCCCGTTGAGATGTCTTACGAGATCGACGCCTGGGGACGCGTGCGCCGGAATGTGCAGGCCTATCGAGCGGAGGCCCAGGCCACCGCGGCTGACCTGGCCGCGGTCAACTTGAGCGCGCACGCGCAGCTGGCGCTCCTTTATTTCCAGGCCCGCAGCCTCGATGCCCGAGAGCAGCTCCTCAACTCCACGGTGGCCCAGTACGAGCACGCCCTGCAGTTGAACGAGAGCCGGTTCGAGGGGGGGATCGGTTCCGAGGTCGAGGTCCGGCAGGCCAAGACGCAGCTCGAGACCACCCGTGCCCAAGCGATGGACGTCGGAGTGTTGCGCGCCCAGTACGAGCATGCCCTGGCGACCCTGGTCGGCAAACCGGCCGGGTCCTTCAGCCTTCCGCCCCTCCCCCTCCGCACGCCCCCGCCTCCGATTCCGCCCGGCGTTCCCTCCGAGCTGCTCGAGCGGCGGCCCGACATCGCATCCGCCGAGCGGTTGATGGCGGCGGCCAACGCGCGGATCGGGGTGGCCAAGGCCGCGTATTTTCCCCTCCTCAACCTGACCGCGGCCGGCGGCTTCGAAAGCGGCGTCCTGGGGACGCTGCTGTCGGGCCCGAGCGCGCTCTGGGCCGTTGGTTCCTCGGCGGTCCTCAGCCTCTTTGATAACGGTCGGCGCCGGGCCGCCTCCGACCAGGCCATCGCCGCCTACGACCAGACGGTCGCTTCCTATCGCGAAACCGTGCTGACCGCTTTCGAACAGGTGGAGGACAATCTGGCTGCCCTGCGCATCCTGGAGAAGGAGGCCCAGACCCAGAACGAGGCCGTCCTGGCCGCCCAGGGATCCCTGGACCTCTCCATCACCCGCTACCAGGGTGGGGTCACCAGCTACCTGGAGGTCACGACCGCGCAGAGCGCGGCTCTCGCGGACGAGGTCACGGCGGTGGACATTCTCGGCCGTCGAATGGTCGCGGCCGTCCAGTTGATCCAGGCCCTCGGGGGAGGATGGGACGGTTCGAGCCTCCCTCAACATCCCGAGGGTTCCGGGATGCTGGCGAGCACGAGGCGTTCCGGGATGGACGGCAAGTAAGCCTCTCTCACTCCTGCGCTCCAGGGGACTCTGGGAGTTCGGTCGCGCGCGCCATCCCGGTCGTTTGGCCCGATCCTACCGGGAGCGGCGAGTCTGATCTGTCCGGCAAGCGTCCGCGGGCCGATCGGGGGCCGGCCTCTCCTTTTCTCGGAGCTAGAGGATCCGCGTGGCGGGGGGTGTCAAGGCGGTGTTCTGCGGTTGTCACGCTGTCAACCTGGGACCACGGGATTTGACTCGCCGCCGCCAAAGCCCCGCCTTGCGGGCTTCCCATGCGGCACAGGCTTTGCACCCGCTTTCCTCGGGCCGGGTCATTCGGCCGGTCTACGGGGGCGTCAGATTAAGGTTCGGTCATGAATAGAAGGCGACTGGGAGAGTCGGATTTGTTGATCACCCCCGTCGGCTTTGGCGCGTGGGCGATCGGAGGGGGCGGGTGGGAGTTTGGCTGGGGACCGCAGGACGGCCAGCGGTCGATCGCGGCCATCCGGGAGGCGCTCGAGATCGGTGTCAACTGGATCGATACCGCCGCCGTTTACGGGCTCGGCCATTCGGAGGAGATCGTCGCGCGGGCGCTCGAAGGGGTGAGCCCGCGCCCTTACGTTTTCACGAAGTGCAGCATGGTCTGGAACGAGCGTCGCGAGATCACGCACCGCCTCAAGGCCGAGTCTATTCGGCGCGAGTGCGAGGCCAGCCTCAGGCGCCTCAGGGTGGATTCCATCGACCTCTACCAGATCCATTGGCCCGATCCCGATCTTGAGATCGAGGAGGGTTGGGCGGCCCTGGCCGCGCTCCAGAAGGCGGGCAAGGTCCGCAACATCGGGGTATCCAACTTCAGCGTGGCGCAGATGCAGCGGGCGCAGGCGATCGCGCCCATCACGTCGCTACAGCCGAAGTACTCGCTCCTCCACCGAGACATCGAGCGGGAAATCCTGCCCTTCGTGGCTCGAGAGGGGATCGGCGTCCTCGCGTATTCGCCCATGGCGTCAGGCCTCCTGACGGGTGCGATGACGCGGGAACGGATCGCCGGCCTGGCCGAGGACGATTGGCGGCGGAGAAGCGCCGATTTCCGCGAGCCACGGCTCTCTCGCAATCTGAGGTTGGTGAGCCTGCTGGCCGTGATCGCCAGACGCCACCGGTGTGCACCAGGGGAGGTAGCCATTGCCTGGGTGTTGCGCGAGCCGGCGGTAACGGCCGCGATTGTTGGCGCGCGGGGACCCGAGCAGGTGAAAGCCCTCTCGCGGGCGACCGACATCCGCCTCCGCGTGGAAGAGCTCGCCGAAATCGAGGCGCTTGCCCAGGAGTCGGCCTGAGCGCCAGAGCCAGCGGCTAACGGAGGGGAAGCCCGGGCCCCCCCCCACCTCAAGCGGGCCGACGGGCCGCCATCAGCGAGATGAACTCCTGAAAGAGGTAGTGGCTGTCGTGGGGGCCGGGGCTGGCCTCGGGATGGTACTGGACCGAAATCACGGGCAGATCCCGGTGGCGGAACCCCTCCACCGTCCCGTCGTTCAGGTTCACGTGGGTCTGGATGAACTCCGGCCGGGAGAAGAGGGACGGGTCCACGGCGAAGCCGTGGTTCTGGGAGGTGATCTCGACCTGCCCGCTCTTGAGGTTCTTGACCGGATGGTTGGCCCCCCGGTGGCCGAACTTGAGCTTGAAGGTCTTCCCCCCGCAGGCCAGGCCCAGGATCTGGTGCCCCAGACAGATCCCGAACACGGGCACCTTCTCGATCAGCGCCCGCGTCGCTTCCACCGCGTAGGTACAGGGCTCGGGGTCTCCGGGGCCGTTGGAGAGGAAGACGCCGTCGGGGTTGAGGGCTAGGGCATCCCGCGCGGAGGTGGTGGCCGGCACCACCGTCACCTGGCAGCCGCCGGCGGCCAGGCTGCGCAGGATGTTCCGTTTCATGCCGAAGTCGTAGGCCACCACGTGGTAGGGCAAACTCTTCGCCCCCGACCCCGCCTCCAGGC
>DATMQU010000695.1:0-11477 GCA_035566715.1 Vicinamibacteria bacterium | reverse complement strand
TAGATGTAGGGGTTTGGACCCGGAGCCCGGCCCGGGGGCGGATTCAGCCCAATGAGCGAACCGGGGGTCCCCACCGGCTGCGTCACCCCGAGATCGGCGGCGGGTATGGCGGTCAGGGGCCCCGGCACGCCGGTCAGGAATTTCCAAAGGCGCCCGTAGACGTCAGCCACGTAGATCCGGGTCGTAATGGCCGCCGATGGATGGGGCGAGGTGAGCGGCTTGAAGCGTATGGGGTTGAAGCCTATGGGGTCAGCCACGATCGCGTTGAAGTAGGGGGCGCCGTTCTGGTCCAGGGGCGGGGGCGTCCGGTTTATCCCCGCCGTGAGCGCGGCTGCCTCCACGTCAGCGGATTTGATGACGTCCCCGGTGAGAGCGTCTAGGGCATAGAAGTTCGAGCCCTCGCAGGGGGTGGATGGACAGCCCGACGTGTTCCCATAGCCGGAGCCCACGTAGGCCACGAAGCTCACACCCTGGGCGTTCCGATTCGTGAGGTTGGCGGTACGGTCCACGTAGACGACGGCGGGTGTCGACCAGGTCTGGCCCATCGTCAGGTAGGCGTTCGTATCGTTCGCATCGTGGACGGGCGATCCCGCCGCAGTGCCATCCACCGTGTCCGGATTACCCCGGTTCCAGAGGGGTACGGGGCCGTTGGTCTGCAGGGCTTGCTGCAGGAACGTGCCTGGCGCCGTGACGTCGAGAGCGGTCAGGTACTTGCCACTGATTCCCCGTCCGAAGTAGATGACCTTCCGCCAGACTCCGTTCACGGTCTGGGTCACGCCGCCCGGAAGCGTGAGGGTGGTGGGCGTCCCGTTCTCGATGAAGACGTCGTTGAAGCGGATGCTGGCCGCGATCATGTAATCGTGGGGCGAGCGCCTCTGGGGCTGGTCCGCCAGCCGGGACGCCGCAACACTCAGAGAATCGAAGGGAACGAACCCCCAAAGCTCCTCGCCGCCGCACTCGGTGGGCGGCGCGGGAGGAGCGACCGGAGGTACGCCCGTGTAGCTGCCCACCGCCCCTCCGGGGCCGCAGGGATTGGCGAGGCTGGAAACGTTCGGCCCCGCGCGGAAGGCGTGGAGCATGTCATTGCCCCCCTGATAGACCACCGTCATCACGGGCTTGAGGCTCCGGCTGTCCATAGCACCCGCCGCCAGACCCGGGTTGCCAGTTGGAGCGTCCTTGTCCGGGTCCGTGAGGCCGAAACCCCGGCTCGTCTGGTTGGGGATCGCGCCGCCGGGGGCAGGTGCTGCGGCCGAGCTTGAGGTCTGCTCCGAGTTTGCCCCGCCCGTGCGCGGCCCGTTCAGATAGAGCTGGTATTCCGGCACCCAGGGGGTGGCGAGGGGCAGGCTCTCCAGGGGTGGGCCGACCACGGCCGCCGTGGCGAGTGTCGCTTCCCCGAGGATCCAGGACCTGGCTATGTAAAGGATGTCCCCCCGGTTGGCCCCCGCGTTGATGCGCTTGGGTTCGGGCGGCCCGTTCGAGGTGACCTCGTCGGCGAAGTTGTCCAAGCTCGGGAAGGCCCCGGCCAGGTAGGCCAGGATCATCTCTCGCGCCTCCCGCCGGGCCCGCATGCCCTGAACGGCGGCCGAGTTGATCGAACTGCAAGGATGCAAGGAAGTCGGATCGTCGACCTTGAGAGCGACCGTGATGTGACCATGGCAAGCCTGATATGTGGCCTTAAGGAAGGTGACGTCGGCCGCGGTCGGCACACCTGTTGGCAGGCCGAAAGCAGCGTCAAGGAGTCCCACCGTCGTGTCGTCCGCAGGGGCCACGATGGGGCCCGCGCAAGGTGGCGTGGGGCCGCTGTTGGGGGGCCAGAGGGGGACCCGGCACGGGGCCACCGGCGGTACGGCCTGAAGGTTGGAGATGGTCTCGCCGAAATAGCCGTTCTGGGAGGTGGTGTAGATCCGTCGCTTGATGGCCGCGGTGGACGTCGAGATGTTGCTCGTGGGGCTCGTGTCGAGGGCCCCGCCATGCAATTGGGGGAAGCTGCATTCGCCCACGACCGCTCCGGCGTTCACTGCCGTTGGGCAGGCCAGCATGCCGTTCTTGACGCTGGTGGCCAGCTTGTCGCCGGCGCTCCACCGGAGGGTGGTTGTGCCCGCGATGTTCTGGAACGCCTTGACCTGGCCCTGGAAGCCCGGCAGCGTGAAGGTGGACACGAACTTCATGGGAGTCAGAGCCATGTACCGGTTGTAGGGAGCGAAGGCGCTGAAGGGCTGCGGTGGGGGCGTAGCGGGCTGGACCTCGTCCACGTACTCGAAGATGGAGTCGGTGATCGACTGCTGAGAAGCAAACTCCCCGCTTTGTGCGCCCTGGTTGAAGATGGCGTCCAGTACCGCCGCCAGCGCGGTGGGGGTTGGGGCGAGGAAGGCGTCCTGGCAGGTCAGGCACTGCGTGCGGGCAAGGGCGGTGGGCGCTCCCGGCCAAGCCGCGCCGCCCCCTGCTCCTTGCGTCATTCCGCTGCCCCCCCAGGCGACCCAGTTGAGCCGGCTCTTCTGGAACGCGGTGCCGTACCCGACCATGTAGGTCGTGACCGAGGAATCGGGGTCGGTGCCGGCAGTGAAGACCCCCGTCGGGCTTTGCACGCCGCCCACGATAGGGTTGTAGAGGTTCTGGGCTTTGCCGGCGGCGGACCACGCGTCCTGATCCAGACTCCCGCCCGAGCAGGTGTCGTCACCATCGGTCACGAACACGAGGATGGTCTTTTCCTTCGGCAGCGGGGGCGGGCCGTGCCCGCTGATCGCGCCGGAAGCCGGGGGCACCATAGTCACCCCGTTGACTGTGACCGAGCTCCCGCTCCAGAGGTTGCTAAAGATGGTCTTAATGTCCGCGATGGACTGGGAGATCGGCGTCGAGCCGTCGGAAGTCACGCCATAGTTGTTGACGACGCCCACGACCGCGCCCGTGCCGTCGTTCTTTTCGGTATAGCCGATCGGCTGGCCGAAGGTCGGTCCGGCGGTGGAGTCGAGTTGCAAGACGGTCTGCAAGTAGGGCGTGCCGATCGTGGCGGACTGCAGGGGATTGGGCGGGATCTTGGTATCGCAAGAAATGAGCTGGGTCTTCAGATTGAATCCGTTGCAGCCGACGAAGTTGTTGCCCCAGCCGCTACAAGCCAGGCCGCTGCAGGCCCCGGGATCTTGAGACCCTGCTACCGCAGTCGACCCCGGCACCGGATGGCCTCCGGCAAACGTGAACGCCACCGGTGTTCCGACGAGACTGCCCGCGGGCAGCGCGCAGTTGCTGACCAGTTGCAAACTCACGGTGGGCGGCATGGTGGGGGTGATCGTCGCCGCCTGGCCGCAGGAGTTCCACGGAACTGGGCAGCTGGCCGTCACCGCGGGTCCGCAGGTATAGATGGTCTGCCCGTTGTAGAACTGGCCCGTCACGAGCTCGAAGTAGGTGATGTTCGAACCCGCTTCCGTGAACTTGCTGTCGCCGTTTCCGCCCAGACCCACTCCGGCCGTACCCAAGGGTGCCTTGCGAATCGCGTTGATGCGGGCATCCCCGGTTACCTTGGCCAGGCCGCTCAGCGCAGTGTTCGCCGCTCCGGCGCTCAAGACGGGTCCGATCGAGCTCGCGGCCGTGCCCCAGTCCAGGCGGAAGTTTCTCAGTCCCGTCTTGGAGAACGTGAACGCGCCGCTAACCGCGCTCCAGACAACCGTATAGCCGTTCCCGGGGGAGCAGGCGTTCATGGAGGTCGCCAGCTGGGTGGCCAGGGCGGCTCCCGACGCGTAGAACCCGACCGGGATCGAGCAGGCGATGGTCGCCCCGCCCTCATCGAAGTAGAGAGTGTTGTTCTTGACGGAGAGGGAGTTTTGGATGGTCTGGAAGGCGTAGACCTGGTTCAGGAAGAGCTCGGTCGTGTCCATCGAGGGGAAGTCGCTGTCCTTGGCCCAGTAGCTGAAACGGTCATCCCCGGCGTTCGTGTTCTGCAGGGTTTCGATGGCGGGCTGGCTGTAGGTGCCGAACATGAAGCTGACCTTGGACTCGTTGGCCTTTATGGCCGAGAGGAGCACGGCCTTGGCGGCGCCGATCTTGGAATCGGGGTGGTCGGGACCGAGCGCGTGGTTGGCGGGGGAGTTGGTCATGGACCCCGAGGTGTCGAGCACGATGATGACGTTGGGCTTGATCTGGAGGGTCAGGCTCTCCAGGGGGTCGATACCCGGGGTGGAGCTCACCGAGGTCCGCCCCTTGTCTCCGGCCAGGACGAACATGAGTCCGGCCGCGAAGACCATGCCTGCCATCCGCCGCCAAGAGAACCGTCGCTTCATGACGTGCCTTCCCTCTTCAGGTTTTGAGACCGGGGCCGAACCGAGCTCGGTATCCATGGCTCCCGCTCCGATTACTTCGCGCCGGTGCTGGCGAGGTCGCCCACGCCGCCGACCCGACCCGCCGCGTTCCCGAAGGCGCCCGCCAGGCTTCCCGTGGCGCCCGCCGACAACGTACTGCAGGGGTCGAAGTTCTCGCCGGAGGGAGCGGCGCCCTTCTGGCCCCCCATTTGCTTGCAGACCTGCCCCACGCCTAGGGTGTAGCTGATCTCGAGCAGTTGACGCGCCTGGTTGGCTCTCGTGAAGGCAGTCCCCGCCCCGATGTAGGGCGCCACCCCCTCCGCGGTCAGCGTGAGCGTGACGGGCGGATTGGTGGGGTCGTCCCGGAGAAACTGGTTGTTGACCTGCCCGGGCTCAAGCACACGCCGCACCCAGAGCGTGAAGGCGCCGTTGAGGGGCTGTCCCATGAATGCGGAGACGTTCTCGGCCCGGAAAGCGGCACCCGTGGGGAGGGTCCCGTTGAGGACGACTCCGTAGCCTTCCCCGCCTCGGTTGTCGCATCCGATGCTCTCGAAATCACGCCCGGCCGGCGCTCCCCAAGGGGGGGCGGTGGGCAGAGCGGGCAGAGCGGTGGGAGCCCACTCGGCGGGCGCGTTGCGGGCGACCGGCAATAGAAGCGCCCACGTCGGAGAGTTGGCCAGGAGCACCTTGGCCGCCTCGAGCCCGGCCTCTGCGTTGTAGTAGGCCTGCCGACTCCACCGGTAGTTGGTGGCGATCTGCAGCTCGGTCGAGCTGCTGACGGCCAGGGTCAGCCCCAGGAATGTCAGGAGCATGAGGGAAAGAATGGCCAGGACGAGGGCGAAGCCCCGATCCGACCGACGGCCGCGAACGATCTTCTCTGCATGCATGGCCAAACCGAGCCTCCCCATGTCTTCCGCCACCAGCGCCGGATTCGGAGCGAGCGCCGCTATTTCCATGAGCCGTTCTGGTCAAGGTTAAGGAGTGCCGACCGCGGCGAGACGACGGAAACGAGCTGGCCTCTCACCGCGCTCCCGACCGCGCTCGTCGTCTGGCCGGCGAGGTTCGGAGCGAGCGACCGCGCGGAGAGTGTCACCTGGACCTCGCGAACGATCGTGCCGAAGTTGCCGGCCGTTACTACGCCGGGGTCGTCGTTCCAGCCGGCCCCCGTCAAGTACCTGACCTGCAGGTCCTCGATTCCCCGGGCCACGAGCTGCCACGGCGCGTTGGGGGGCGGGTTGTTGTTGACGGTGTCGGCGAGGTCAGACCTCCCGGTGGTGCTCCGCCAGAGGGCGGGTGTCGTGGGGTCGTTGGGATCCGGTGCCAGCTCGTAGCGCACGACCTGGATGCTGGCTATGAATTGGCATGAGGTTGCAGGGTTGCAGGCCTGGCCGCCGGTGGGGTTCCGCCAGGATTGACCCGGCGGCGCGTTCACATGTCCGCCACACGGGCCGCCCCCGCCGCCGCCTGGGGGCTTGATCCAGATGACCCCGGGCTGCGAACCCGGATTGTTTGGAGCCGAGCCGGTCGAGCCGTAGACGTAGGCCAGGCCGGGGATCTGAAAACAGGCGGGCGGTACCTCGTTGGTGAAGATATTGACGCCGGGTGTCCCGCACGCGGTCAGAGTAGGGCATCTCCCGTCGTTCCCCATGATCTCCAGGAAGTCGGCCCTCTCGCCCGGAACCAGGAGGGACGGCTCGGAGCCCATGGCCGGGGGAGGGTTGTTCAATAGCGTTCCCCCGGGGTCGGTCCTGGTGAAGGCCTGGACGAAGGGGTCCATCCCGCCACCCGCGGTCTGAACGTCCCGCATGATCAAGTCCATGGCCACGCGGATGCTCTGCTGACGATCCGCGAGCTCCGGCTCGCGCCGAAAGGCATTCTGGCCGGCGGTCAGCAGGCCGAAGATCGCCCCGCTGACGACGAGCGTGACGGTCATCGCCACCATGAGCTCAATCATGCTGAACCCGCCCTGTCTCGTCGCTCGCATCTTCATGTCCCCTACCCCCGCCTTCTGACCTCTTATCCTCATCACCCCGACCTCGTTCTCTTCCGCCATCAGGGTGGCGCCGGGCAGCCCGTAGGCTCGGTGCAACTGCGGAGAGTGGTGAACTCAGCCCGAGACCGGGCCCCCGCCAGGGCACCCGTGCCTTCGGACCGCACCTGGATGAAGAAGGTCCTCGCCGTACCCGGGATCGCGTTGATGGCCCACCGGGTGTGGATCTTCCCCACCCCGGGGATGTCGTCATCGCAGTTGTTGAGGCCGGCGGGAGCGTTGACCGCGACCGGCGGCGGGCCGGGCCACGGGCCCCCCTCGCCGCCACAGGGCGCCGGCACCCCCCCGGGGGTGTCGACCGTGACGCTCCCTCCTGCGGCGAGGGTCGGAAAACTGGCATCCTTGAGCCGGTCCATGATCCGGGAAGCCGAGGCCGCGGCTGCCGTGCTCTGGTTGGCCACGGTGTTCGAGCTGGCGGCAACCAGGAGCAAGTTGGTGACCGCCATGAGGCCAAAGATGAGGATCACCATGGCCGTGAGAACCTCGACCAGCGTGAACCCCGCCTCCGCCTTCCGACGACCGGCCGCCCTGTCGCACACTGTCATGGTCCGCCCTCGTTCCTTCATGGCTGGGCCTGGACGCGCCCGCCGGGACTAACGGTCACGGCTTTGCGCAGGCCGGTTGCGGTCTCCCACAAGCAGAGCGTGGCGCTGCCGCCGGCAATGCCCACATAGTTGGTGTAGGCGGGCGGGTTGGGCGGTATGGGTAGACAGCCACCGGTGAAGTCGCACGCCGCTCCCAGTCGGGTGAAGCGCACCCCCCAGGCGCTTGCCGCCGGTCCCGGAGTCGGCCAGCTACAGTTGGTGGGGTTGGGGTCGAACTGGATGGAGGCGGGTAGGGTTCGCAACGGGCCACCCTGGGCCGGATCCGCGAGGAGGTTGGGCCAGCTTCCCCCTGCTCCACCTTCCTGGCCGTACACGGTCCAAGGATGGCCGCCGCCCGCCTGCGGGTTCTGGTCATCCTCGACGGCGTACCGATACTGGGTGCTGCTCACGACCGCAAACACAACCCCCAGGTTCACGTTCTTTGCTATGGCCTTGTGCCGTGCGGTTTCAATTTCACTCGCGAGCTGCTGCGAAGCCCCTTTAATCTTGAAATTGCGGACGTACTGGCCGATGTTGGGCAGGGCGATCGCGGACATGACAACAATGATCCCAACCACAACAAGGAGTTCGACGAGGGTGAAGCCGGCAGCCTGGCCACGGCGTTCGAGGGTCAGCGGACGGTTCTTCATGGCGCACTCCTCTTAGAGCAAGGTCCATACCTTCGGCGGCATTATCGCCCTAACTATATAGAAACAATAAGCTTTTGTCAAGGCGAGTTGGTCACGAAGGCGCCCCGGGTCGGACGTGTCACGCTACGATTGGTAACGTGCGGATCAGGCCGACGAAGGTTCCGTCGGCAGCCGGACCGTGACGGAAAGGCCCCGTGGTGTCCGGTCGGCGAGCTCCAGGCTTCCGCCGTGGAGCCGCACGATCTTCAGGGCGATGGGCAGCCCGAGGCCCAGGCCTCCGGCTTTGCTGGTGAAGAAGGGCCGAATCTCGGCTCGGCGCGCCGGTGGCATCCCCGGCCCATCATCGGCCACAGTTACGATCACGGACTGAGCGTCCTGGGCGACCTCGATCCAGACCCGGCCGCCCGCTCCCCCCGCGTCCGCCGCATTGCGGACCAGATTCTCGAAGGCCCGCTCCAACAGCTCTTCGTCCCCGACCAGCGTGGGGCCACCGTCGAGACCGGTTAGGATCGTCTTCACCTCCGGCCGGTGCCGGAATTCACGGGCCACCACCCTCGAGAGCATGCGGCCGAGGTCGAACGAGGCCCGATCCAGGGTCTCACGCTTCACGAAGTCCATGAACCGCCGCGCCACGGCCTCCAGCGTTTCGCACTCCTCCCGGATACGCAGACCCGCCTCCGCCGCCGACGAAGAGGCCGCGTCCCGCTCCAGGATGCGCGCGTAGCCTAGGATGGTGCCGAGCCCGTTGCGCATCTCGTGCACGATGCCCGCGGTGAGCTCTCCCGCCCTAGCCATCGCCTCCTTGTCCTCGATCGCCTCCTCCATGCGCCGTAGTTCCACCTCGTGCTCGCGCGACATCTCGCGGCCCCGCTCACGGAGCTGAACCATGGCCCGTTCGTAGGCATCGAGGACGCGAGGCTGCGGGCGGTCGGAGAAGCGGCCGGGGGGCAGGAGCACGAGCCCTCCCGCCAGCAGGAGGATGGACAGGGCGACCATATGGCCGATCACCACCCGCTGCCGCTCGCTGAGATCGTCTGCCAAGTCGGGAACGGCAGTGGACAAGCGCAGGAGGCGGCGGTGCTCGTCTTCCACGAAGGGAAAGTAGGTGAGGACGCGCAGGGCCGAGCCGGATTGTGCGGCGAGGGTAAGAGTTTGTCCGGCGCGCAGCGCTTGCTGTTCGGCGGGTTGAGGCCAATGGCCGACTGGAGACACGCTGGGGCGGGAGAGCAGCGCGTGGCCGGACTCGTCGAACACCTCGACCTCGGAGGCTAGGGAGGAAGCCACGATCAGCGACGCCGCTCGATCCCAGGACTCCGGGCCTCCGCCGGCGAGTGCGCCCGTGATCTTGGGCAGGGCCGCGAGCACTTCTTCGCGCACCGCCCCCACCACGCGCTCCCGAAGTCGCCTCTGGGAGCGCACGGCCTGAAGCACGGACTGGATCTCCACCAGCCCCACTGCAAGCAGGGCCAGGCCCACGGCCAGGCGCAGCGATTGGCGCCGCGCGTCAGCCACGGAAGAACCCTCCGTACCAGGAGAGGATGGGATCTCCGGTGAACACGACGACGATGCCGGCGATTCCCAGGAACGTGCCCAGGGGCAGGGCATAGCGCCCGTCGCGCCCCCAAAAGGCTACGAAGGCGAGGCCTACCACGGTCCCCGCGAGGGTGGCCAGGAAGACGACGAGCAGCATCTTCTGCCAGCCAAGGAAGGCCCCCAGCATGGCCACCATCTTCCAGTCCCCCTGGCCGAGTCCCTCCACGTGACGGACCCTGCGGTAGGCAGAGGCAACCAGGAAGAACGTTAGATACCCACCCAGGGCGGCCGCGGCGGCGGAGAGGGGCTTAACGGGCGCGCCGGGCAAGAAGCCGGCCGCGAGACCGAGGGCAATCCCTGGCCGCGTGATGAGGTTTGGAAGGAGGTGATGATCAAGGTCGATCAGGCTGAGGACGAGGAGCAAACTGACCAGGACCATCTCCACCCCCGTTCGCGGCGTTGGCCCGCCGCGGACGGCCAGACCCAGGTAGGCGAGACCGTTCGCGGCCTCCACTGCGGGATAGCGGGCGGAGATTCGCGCGCGGCACGAGCGACACCGCCCGCGCAGGATGAGGTAGCTCAGGACCGGGACGTTGTCCCAGGGACGGATGAGCGCGCCGCAGGTCGGGCAACGCGAGGGCGGCGAGACCACCGAGAGACCGCGGGGAAGGCGGTGGATGCAAACGTTGGCGAAGCTACCCACGATCAGGCCGAGGGCCAGAGCGGCCCCTTCGAACAGGGGGGTCCTCAGAGCCTCCTGCAGGCCGAGACTGGGGAGCATGAACACGCCGGGCGCGATCTTCCCGCGGAGCGCGCGCGTCAGTCAAGGCTGCCTCCCGACCGCGTAGTATCATCCGCAGGCCATGGATCCCGAGAACAAGCGGACTCCGGACGCGCCGCTCCCTTGGGCGCCGACGAGCCTCGTCGTTCTGGGCCTGGTCGTGATTCTCATCTTCGCGGGCTTCATGTTGGCCGCGACCAACGGCCACTTCGTCCCCCAGGTCGTTGATCTCTATGTGGTCTGTCAGTACGCGCGCGCCATGGCCGAGGGCCACCCCTTCCATTACAACCCCGGGGAACCGGCCTCCACGGGCGCCACCAGCGTCCTCCACACGGCCATCCTCGCCCTCGCCCACGCGTTAGGGGCGCGCGGCGAGGGCCTGGTCGCGCTCGCAGTCGGGGCGGGAGCCGCCCTCTACCTCGGCTCCTTGATCGTGGCCCGGCGAATCGGCCTTCTCCTCGGTGGCGAAAGGGAGGGTAGGCTCGCCGCTGTCCTCGTGGCTCTGGGCGGGCCGGTGGTCTGGGGCTTTCTCTACGGGTCCGACATCGCGCTGTTCATGTTCCTCGCCTTGTGGCTGTTCGAGCGCTGGCTGCGCGCCTGGCGGTCGGGGGACTGGAGCGGGTTCGCGGTGGCCGGCTCCCTTCTGGCCCTCGCTCGCCCGGAGGGGCTGCCCATCGGCCTCCTTCTGGGGTTGGCGTCACTGAGCGCGGGCGCCGCGGGCCGTTCTCGCCCGGGCTGGCGGGCGTGGCCACCCGCGGTCATGGGGTTCCTCCTGTTGGTCCTCCAGCGCTGGCTCACGGGCTTCTGGCTCGGCACATCGGTGACCGACAAGTCGCTGCTCGCGAACTACACGCTGAGCGATGCCCTGGCCCTCGTCGCCGAGTACGCCGTGGACATCATCCGCGGCCTCCTCCTCGGCTTTTACCCCTCCCAGTCGCCCCTCGGCTTCGCCCGGGGCTGGGCTCCCTTCTTCTTTCCCCCCCTCGCCCTGTTCTTGATCCTCCTGGCCGGAGCCCAACTTCCGGAGCCGCTCCGCCGACCGGTGCGGATGTGGCTGGCCATGGTCGCAATCGTGTTCGCCATCGTGGGGCCCAACGTCTTCATGGGGGTCCATTTCAACCGCTACCTCATGTGGGCTTTCCCAACCCTCCTCGTCCTCACCGCCGTGGGCCTCGGCCTGGCCACCCGCCTCCTCGCCCGGGGAGACGCAACCCTCGACAGCACGCTCTTCCACACCGCCGCCGGCCTTTTCATCCTCCTCGGGCTCTTCTCCACCCTGCGCTTCGGGGCCCTCTACGGGGAGATGGCCGGGGAGGTCTACCGGCGGGACGTGACCACGGCGGAATGGATCACCCACAACCTCCCGCCGGGCGTGGCCATGGCCAACGTTGCCACCAGCATCGAGTACCTCACCGGCCATCGGAATACCAATCTCCACGGCGTCACCAGTCCCGCATTCTTCGGCAACCATACCGCCGAACGAGAGGCCGGGGTCTTCGAGGCCTTGGGACGGCTCCCCGTCTCGGAGCGCCCGCCCTACCTGATCACGACCAGCTCCTTCCAGGAGGGATCGGCGCTCATGCGCGAGCT
>DATMQU010000694.1:0-4566 GCA_035566715.1 Vicinamibacteria bacterium | reverse complement strand
AGGTTGGTGAGGTTGGGGTTCTTGAGGTGGTTCTCCACCCGGACGCCGACGACGTCCGGACAGACGAAGGCCAGCGGCGGCGTTGCCAATTCCCCCGAGACCACATCCGAGTCGAGCTGGGCGCCAGCGTTGATGCTCGTGATGTTGAGCAGGATCGGCGAGTTGCCATTGTTGGCGTAGTCGGGGTTGAGGTTGCAGGAGGTCATGAGCAGACCCCCCAGCACAACCAGGGCAATGGCGGGCAGCAGCTTCATAGGGCTCCTCCGGAGCTCGCTCGTGGGCCGGGGGTACAGCCGGCGATTGGCCGCCTCGCGCGGCGCTGGGTTCGTTTCGGGCAACATACCGTTCATGGCCATTACCCCTTCGTGATCCGAGGCGTTATGAACAGCAGCAGTTCGTTGTTGGTGGAGGTGACAAAGCGGTTCCGGAAGAGGTAACCCAAGAGGGGGATCTTGCTCAGGAACGGCGTCCTCTGTTGGTTCGTCTGCTCGTTGCTCTGATAGATGCCACCCACCACCGCGGTGGCCCCGTCCTTCACCAGCACAATGGTCTTGGCGGACTGGGTGTTGATGGGCGGGATCCCGTTCACCAGGTTGCTGAAGTCGGCGGCGTTGTTCTCCACCTCCAGGTTGAGGATCACGGTCCCGGCGTCGGTGATCTGGGGCGTCACCTTCAGGGTGAGCACGGCGTCCTTGAAGACCACGGTGACCGTGTTGTTGGCCACGGTCTGGATGGGGATCTGGACGCCCTGCTTGATCTCGGCGGGCTGGTTGTTCTGGGTGGTGACCTTGGGCGTGGACAGGAGACGGCCGCGGCCTTGCCGCTCGAGGGCGGTAAGGGCCAGGTCCAGGTTGAAGCTGCCCAGGACGTTGCCCAGGGAGATGCCGATCGCGGAGTTGAACTGGGAAGCGGGCAGGTTCACGGCGTACCCGCGGGCGGCGGCACCGATGCCCGCGTTGGAGGCTTGTCCGCCTTGGTCCGCGGGCAAGCCCGCGCCCGGCACGGAGCCACCATTGAGGATGATCGAGTTGGGGAAGGCCACCCCCGTCGTGTTGCCGAAGCGGGGGGAATACTGTTGGTTGAATCCCCACTGGATGCCGAGGTCACGCGTGAAGTTTCGGGTCGTGACCACGATCCGGGCCTCGATCTCGACTTGGGGCGTGGCCCGATCCAGCTCCGCGATCAGGTCCTTGGACTTCTCCACGTAGGAGGGAAGGTCGCGAATGATGATCGTGTTGGTGCGGGTGTCGACGTTGATCTGACCGCGCGCGGAGAGGGCGCCCGCCTTCTTGATGACCTCCGACATTTCGCCGGCCTTCGCGTAAGAGATCCTCTTGGTGTAGTCGATGAGGTCCCCGGCCAGGGCCTTCTCCTCCTGGAGCTTGCGCCGGTCTTGCTCTTCCTTCTGGAGGTCGGTGAGCTTGGCAATGCGAATGACGTTCTCCTCGAGGGTGTAGCCGAGCCCGTTGGTCTTGAGGATCAGGTCCAGGGCCTGGTCCCAGGGCACCTCCGTGAGCTTGAGCGTGACCTTCCCGCTGACCCCGGGGTTCACGACCACGTTCAGCCCGCTGATGTCGGCGAACAGTCGGAAGATGTCCTGGAGGTCGCCGTCCTTGAAGTCGAGGCTGATGGGCGGGCCGGTGAAGGTCTTGCCCGTCTGTCCGATGGTCTGCCCCTCGAACGACTCCTTGGCCGGGATCTGAGGCTCGGGGAGGACGGGCATGCTGAGGGCGGCGGGGGCGGGGTTGGGAGCGGCGGGGGCCGCGACCGCTACGGGCACGGCCACGGGGGCCGCGACGGGAGCAGGCTCCGGCTCGGGAGCCGTCCGCAGGGCGGCCAGCGGAGCCGGCGTCGGCTCGTGTCCGCCTTCCCCGAACAGGATCTTGAGCCCGTCCGCTCCCTCAACGATCCGGTAGGGGGCCCGGGAGGACAGGTCCAGGACCAGCCGGGCGACCTTGGGCGAGGCCGCACTGAATTGCGCCAGGCGGACCTTTCGCACCGGCTTCTGGTTCACTTCCAGGGCCCGCACTGCGGCCCGGGCCGTCACATCCGGAAAGTCCACCACCAGCCGGTCGGGGTTGCCGAGGAAGAAGTCCTGATACTGCAGACGCCCGTTGGCGCGCACGGTGAAGGTCAGCTGTCCCGCGTCCTCCGCCTGCGCGACCCCAAGGATCTGGGTGGCATGGGGAGCGTTCTTGGGCACGGCCTTCTCCAACCCCGCCGCCTTGTCCGGGGCGGCGGCCTTCTCCGGGCGTGGCGCCGCCACCTTGTCCGCGCTCGGAGCCGGGGGCTCGTCCTTGGCCACCTCGACGGGGGCGGGCGCGGCAGCGGCGGGAGCGGGAGCCGAAGGGGCGGTTTCGGGCGGCCGGGCGGCCGCGGTAGCGGCCGGGCGCTCAAAGACCAGGTTCAAGTCCTTGCCGCGCGAGAAGATCTGGTAGGGGACGAGGCTGGCCAGGCGGACTTCCAGCCGGGCAAGGTTTCGCCCGTCCGCGCGGGCCAAGCTGGTGACCCGCAGCGACTCGACCTCCCGCGTCCCCACGCTGATGCGGGAGGGGATCTTGGAGGCGTCCACCTCCGGGACATCCACCACGAGGGTCAGAGGGTCGGGACTGTAGTAGGTGTAGGCCAGAGGACCCGTGCACACGATAATCAGCCGTGTGGAGTGGTCGTTGCTCTCCTGGCGAATGTCGGAAATGGCCGTCGGGGTGCGCTCCTGGGCCAGCGTGGGCTGAGCCCCCGCGGTCAGGATGACGGCCGCAAAAAGGGCTGACCCAGCGAGCTTCGCTTTCATTGCCTCGCCTCCTCGGACCCATACAGGCTCTTCTTCAGGTCCCGCGTCTTAACCGGAGACAGGGGGTCGGTGACCTCCTGGCGGAAGCTCACGGAACTGGCGTCCACCGCGGTGATGACGCCGTCGAACAATCGCTGGCCCACGTTGACGAAATAGGACTTGCCATCCGTGCCCAGAAAGATGGCGATGTAACCGGGCTTCGACGCCACCCCGGCACCGCCCCCCGCGGTCTTTACGATCCCCTTCAGGGCGACTTCCTGGATCAGGAAGCCCTCCATGCCGGGTTTGCGTGTCTTGGGCCCGCGGTCGGCCGCCACCGGCCTCTGGAGGCTGACGAACGGGTCCCGGCGCCCCTGGGGGTTGTAAGTGAACCCTCCGGGAGGGGGCTCCAACTCCTGCTCGAGAATTCCCTTGATGACGTCCCCCCCTTCCGCCTTGGGAGCCGGGGAGGGGGGAGCCTGGGCGGAACTGGACACGGCCACCAGGAGGGCGGCCGCGAGAAGCAGGAGCAGCCTCATCATGGGGTTCCTCATCGGCCGGCCGGCCGCGGCGCCCCCGGCGGGGGGGCGGGTGGCGTCTCCACGTAGACAAAGGTCGTCGCGACCGCGGAGGCGGCGATGGTGTTGGAGGCCGTCTGTGCCGCCTGGCTGTGGATCTTGATGCTACCCATGTTGACGAGCCGAGAGAGGCGGCTCACGCGGTCGAAGAACTGCCCGAGCATGTGGTAGGTGCCTTCCACGTCCACGTTGATGGGAACTTCCTGGTAGAAGTCCTTGGTCACGGGGGCGGCGGGCGTGAATCTCCGGATCACGAGGTTCGACTGAGCGGCCAGGTACTGGACCCGCCGCATCAGGTCCGGGGTCTCCCTCTCCGGCGGAAGGATGCGCTTCAGGGTCTCGAGCTTGGCCTCCAGCAGCTGGACCTCGCGCTGGAACTCCTGGAGCTTGTTGGCCGTGACCTCCAATTTTCGGATGTCGATCTGGAGCTGCTCCAGCTTGGCTCGCTTCGCCTTCTCCTCGTCGAGCTTGTCGGAGTACCAGAAGTAATAGAAGGCCCCGCCCATGATGGCGGCCAGGAGCAGAGAAACCCCCAGTTGGCCGGCGAGTGGGAGCTTGGTGAGGCTGTTGTCCGCCATGGCGTTCCTCCCTCCTGCCTTAGGGTTTCTTGGCCGCTGCGGGGGGGGGCGGGGGCGCGGCCGCCGCCGCCGCGGCCGCCGCTTTCTGCTTGGCGGCTAGCTCCGGATCCAGAAAATTGCCCTGGAGGTTGAACTTGATGATGTTGTTGTTCTCGTCGCTGGAGACCAGGTCCATGGACGGGAACCACCCGCTTCGCTGGAGGGCGCTGATGAAGTCCGCCACCGAGGTCAAGCCGTTGCTCTCCCCCTGCAGCGTGACCCGGCCCGCGTTCTCGTCGAGGTTCGTGAGCCAGACGAAGTCGGGCAGGGCCTTGGAGATCTCGTCCAGCATGTGGACGGGGCCCTTCTGCTCCGCCTTCAACCGCTCGATGAGATTCACCTTGTTTTCGAGCAGCGTCTTCTTGGCCTGGAAGGCGTCCACCTGGACCTTGATGGCCTGGAGCTCCCGCTGGCGCTTTTCGTCGGCGGCGATCTTGGTGTCCAGGTCCTGGAGCACGGAGGTCTCGTACCACCAGGCCGCCGCGCAGGCGAAGGCCATGCCGCCCGCAAATAGGGTGAGGAGGAGGTAGGCCTGGAGCGCGCCGGGAGTGGAGGGCGCCGTGGACTTCTTCGACTTCTGGGTCGGTCGTTCCGTGGCGAG
>DATMQU010000693.1:0-5518 GCA_035566715.1 Vicinamibacteria bacterium | reverse complement strand
GTGACCTCCTCCGCTTGCGGGACCTGGGCAGCACCAATGGCACGTTCCTCAACCACGAGCTGATCACCGACCGGGAGGTCAGCGAGGGCGACATCCTCCACTTCGCGGATTTCGAGTTCCGCTTGGGTCGACAGGAGGGGGGTGGAAAGGCCGCCCCCGTACGCTCCTCGGAAACGACGATCGCGATCCACCGAGCGGACCTCTCCCGACAGTTCGCGGAAGGAACCCGCGAGCTCACGGAGCTGATCCGCGAGGGTGCCGTCACCGTGGCCTTCCAGGCCATCGTCGAGATCCCGAGCGGTACCATCGCCGCCTACGAGGCCCTCGGCCGCGGGCGTCATCCGCGCCTCCCCGAGAGCCCGAGCGAGCTGTTTCGCATCGCGGAGAGTCTGGGCGCGGCAGCGGAGCTGAGCCGGCTGTTTCGCCGCCGGGCCGTGGAGCTGGTTCGGGATCGCCCGCATCTGCCCACCCTCTTCCTCAACACGCACCCCAGTGAGTTGCGGCAGCCGGGCCTGGTGGAGTCCGTGGAAGAGCTTCGGGCCCTGGCCCCCCACCTGGACCTGGCGCTGGAGATCCACGAGAGCGCCCTCGCCGCGCCCGCCGTCATCGGCGCCCTGCGGGAGCGGCTGGCGGGCATGAACGTGGGGCTGGCCTACGACGATTTCGGCGCCGGCCAGGCCCGCCTCCTCGAGCTCGCCGAGGCCCCTCCCCACTACCTGAAGTTCGACCGGCGCTTCGTGACCGGCATCGATCAAGCGCCGGCGTCGCGACGGCGGCTCCTCACCTCCCTGGTGACGGTGGCCCGGGAGCTCCTGGTGAGGACGGTGGCCGAAGGCATCGAGACCGCGGCTGAGTACGAGGTTTGCTCCAGCGTCGGTTTCACACACGGCCAGGGATTCCACCTGGCCCGCCCCGTCCTAGCCGAGGATCTGTAACCACCCCTCCGCGGCTCCCTCTCGGACCGAAGGTTCCCGGGCGAGTCCCAGGAGAGGGCCCTTCACACCTCGTAGCGCCCAACCTGGAGAACCCGAGGGGGAGGCGGGCGGCGTGGTCGCCGCCCGGGGTGGACTCCGAGGCGGGAGAGAAAAACGCCGCCCTGGAGGCTGCTCAGCGGTCGGGGAGGGCCCCCGGGACGTCCTCATCGAACCGCCAGGGACCGGTCCGGCTGGGGCGGGTGAGGGCCCGCTGGAGGGCAGCCAGGTAGCGGGCCCGCGGCCACTCTTCGGCCCCGAAGCGGGCCAAGTGCGGGGTGTAGACCTGGCAGTCGATGAGCTCGATGCCCCAGCGGGCGAGTTGCTCCAGGAGGGCGACGAAGGCCGCCTTGGACGCGTCCGGGGCGCGCGCAAACATAGACTCCCCGAAGAAGGCAGCCCCCAGCGATACCCCGTAGAGGCCGCCGACCAAGGTCCCGTCCCGCCACGCTTCGACCGAGTGGGCGAACCCCCGCTGGTGCAGCTCGGTGTAGGCCTCGATCATGGCCCCGGTGATCCACGTGCCGGGCTGGTCCGGACGCGGAGTGCTCGCACAGCCCTCGATCACGGCCGGGAAGGCCGTGTCCAGGGTGAATCGATAGAGCCGTTTGCGCAGCGTCTTGCGAAGGCTCCGCGGCACGCGGAGGTTTGGGACCCTGAGCACCGTTCGCGGATCGGGGGAGTGCCAGAGGATCGGCTGTCCGTTCGAGTACCAAGGGAAGATACCCGAGGAGTAGGCGAGAATCAGCCGCTCCGGGCGGAGGTCGCCCCCCGTGGCCAGGAGGCCGTCCTCCTCGGAGTACTCCACCGATGGGAACAGCAGCCGCCGGTCGAGGCGGAAGACAGGCACCGGAGATCTCCTCTTTCATTGTACGATCGACGGCGGGGCGCAGATCCTTTGGCATGCCCTAGGAGGTGGCGGTGGATCTGAGACCTCCGCTCTGGCTGTCCCTGACGCTCACCCTGGTCCCGGCCGCCCACGCGGCGGACCTGCCCGCTATCCGAGACCGCGGGCGCCTCCGCGTGCTCACCGTTCTCGTCAACCAGCAAAACGACTTCATCTCCGCCCAACCCGGAAAGGGCTTCGACCGGGAGCTGCTGGAGGGCTTCGCGACCCTCGAGCGGGTGGACCTCGAAATGGTGGCCCAGTCCAGCTGGGACGCCCTCGTCCCCGCCCTCCTCGCCGGGAAGGGAGACCTCATCGCCGGCCGCTTCACGGCGACGGAGAGCCGGCGCAAGCTGATCGCTTTCACCAGCGAGGTCTTTCCCACCCGCAACGTCGTCCTGACCCGGAGGCCCCACCGCGTGGTGATGACCCTGGCGGAGCTCCGGGCCGAGAGGGTGGGGACCGTGAAGGGGACGAGCATGGCGGAGGCAGTGGCGGCGGCGGGGATCCCGGCGGGCAACATCGATGAGGCGATCCCCACCGGTACCCTCCCTTCCGCCCTCAAGGCGGGAAGGGTCACCGCCGTCGTGCTGGGGGTGGAGAATGCGATCGACGCCCAGCGCCAAGACCCCGACCTCCAGCTCGGTCTTTTCCTTGGCCCGCCCCGCTCGCTGGCATACGGAGTGCGAAAAGAGGACACCGAGCTTCGCCAGGTCCTGAGCGGCTACATCGACAATCTTCGGCGGACGCCCACCTGGGGCCGGCTCGTGGTCAAGTACTTCGGGGAGGCGGCCCCCGAGATCCTCAAGAAGGCGCGCCAGGAGTGAGGCCGGGCCCTCAGGAGGCTTCGGGAGAGGGCCGGGGGCCCTCGACCTCGAAGGTCAGCTTGTCCTCCCCGAGGCCGAGGATGACCGTCCCCCCGTTCTCCAGCCTCCCGAACAGAATCTCTTCCGTCAGGGGATCGCGTACCTCGGTCTGGATCAGCCGGGATAGGGGCCGCGCGCCGTACCTCGTGTCGTAGCCCTTCTTGGCCAGGTAGGCCCGCGCTTCCGGCGTGAGGGTGATGGCCACCCGCCGCTCGGCCAGCTGGGCCTCCAGCTCCAGAATGAACTTTTCCACGATGGTCTCCATGACCTCGGGGGAGAGCGCGTTGAAGCTCACGGTGGCGTCCAGTCGGTTTCGGAACTCCGGGCTGAAGAGCCGCTCCAAGGCGCGCTTGCCCCGGCTCCGCGCGTCCCGGGCCTGATCGCCCGCGAAGCCGATGGTGCCCGCGCTCATCTCGCGCGACCCCGCGTTGGAGGTCATGATCAGGACGACCTGGCGGAAGTCGGCCTTGCGGCCGGTGTTGTCGGTCAGGGTGGCGTGGTCCATCACCTGAAGGAGGATGTTGAAGAGATCGAAGTGCGCCTTCTCGATCTCGTCCAGGAGGACCACGCTGTAGGGATGGGCGCGCACCGCGTCCACCAGCAAGCCCCCTTGCTCGAAACCCACGTAGCCGGGGGGGGCTCCGATGAGCCGCGCCACCGCGTGCTTCTCCATGTACTCGCTCATGTCGAAGCGATGGAACTCGTTGCCCAGGTGGCGGGCGAGCTGCTTGGCGAGCTCGGTCTTGCCGACCCCGGTGGGGCCGGTGAAGAGGAAGCAGCCGGCGGGATGGTCGGGATGGCCGAGCCCCGCCCGCGAGCGCTTGATGGCCCGGGCCACCGTGCGCACCGCCTCCTCCTGGCCGAACACCACGCGGGCCAGCGACTCCTCCAGGGTGCGCAGCCGCTCCTTCTCGGAGAGGGTGGCCTGCTTCTCGGGGATGCGCGCCATCCGCGCAATCACGCCCTCAATCTCGGGAGTGTCCACCCGCTTGCCGGGCTCCGCGGAGCGGAGCCGGAGGGCGGCCCCCGCCTCGTCGATCACGTCCACCGCGCTGTCGGGAAGCTTGTGCTCGCGCAGGTGGCGCGCGGCCAGGCGCACCGCCGCCTCCAGCGCGGCCTCCGTGTAGACGACCCCGTGGTGGGCCTCATAGCGCGCCTTAAGGCCCTTCAGGATCTTGGCCGTATCCTCGAAGGACGGCTCCTCCACCGCGATCTTCTGCAGCCGGCGGAAGAGGGCGCGGTCACGCTCGATGTGCTTGAACTCCTCGAAGGTGGTGGAGCCGATGAGACGGATCCGTCCCTCCGTGAGGATGGGCTTCACGAGGTTGGCCAGGTCCATGGTCCCGCCCGTGGTCGCCCCCGCTCCCACCATGGTGTGGAGCTCGTCGATGAAAAGGATCGGCTTCGGCCGCTTGCCGAGGGCTCCCATGAGCGCCTTGAAGCGCTCCTCGAAATCGCCCCGGAACCGCGTCCCCGCCAGGAGGGACCCGCTGTCCAGGCCGAAGATCTCGGCTCCCTTCAGGATCTCGGGGACATCGTCGGCCAGGAGGCGCTGGGCCAGCCCCTCCACGAGCGCGGTCTTGCCCACCCCCGCCTCGCCCACGAAGACGGGATTGTTCTTCCGGCGCCGGCAGAGCACCTCCAGCGCGCGCTGGATCTCCGGGTAGCGGCCGATCAGGGGATCGAGCTGGCCCAGACGGGCGCGTTCGGTCAGATTGACCGCATAAGCGGATAGGGGATCGCGGGGAGGGAGGGGTGCCTCCTCGCCTTCCCCCGCGGGCACCGTGGGCTCGGGGTCGCCCCGGGGGACTTTGGTGATCCCGTGCGAGATGTAATTCAGCACGTCGAGGCGGGTCACATCCTGGGCGGCGAGGAGCTTGGCGGCCTGGGACTTCGGCTGCTGGAGGAGGGCGGCCAGGACGTCGCCCACGTTGGCCTCGTCGCGCCCCGCGCTCTGGACGTGCAGCATGGCCGCCTGCAGCACCCGCCGAAAGGCCAGGCTCTGGATGGGCTCTTGCTCCAACCCCTTCGGGAGGCGCTCCATCTCGTCCTCCAAGTGGCGGCGCAGGTCCCCCCGCAGACGCTCTAGGTTTGCCCCGCACGCCTTCAGGATCTCCTCCCCCAAGGGGTCGTGGGCCACCGCGTAGAGCAGGTGCTCGAGGGTCAGATGGGCGTGGTGCCGGGTCAGGGCCTCCCGCACGGCAACGTTGAGGACCATCTCCAGGGTCATGCTGAACATGCGAGGCTTCTCACTCCTCTTCTAGGCTCGCCCGCAGGGGAAAGCTGTGCTCGCGGGCAAGGTCGTGAACGAGCGCCACCTTGGTCTCGGCCACCTCGTAAGGATAGGCCCCGCAGACCCCGAAGCCCCGGGTGTGGACGTTGAGCATGATGCGATGGGCTTCGGCGGGGGACTTGTGGAAGACCGACTCCAGGACCTCGACCACGAACTGCATCGTGGTGTAGTCGTCGTTGTGGAGGATCACCTTGTAGAGCTGCGGCCGCTTGATCTTGGGTCGGGTCTTCTCCTGTACCTCCCCGTCGGTGCGTCGCTCTTCGCCGGCCATGCCCTATTTTACGCCGGGCCCGTGCGCGGGTGGGAGGCGGGACCCCCCGGGAGACCACCGGTGGTAGGCTTGCCCAACCGAGTCTTCCCGGCACCAGGAAAGGGGATCCCGTTGAGCGCCTACGGCCGCCGTTTCCCCGCCTGGCTGGTCCTTGCCTTCCTGGGCGCCAGCCAAGCTCCACGGGCCCACGCCGCCCAGGTCCCCCTGCCCCCGCGGCCGACCCAGTACGCC
>DATMQU010000692.1:0-10852 GCA_035566715.1 Vicinamibacteria bacterium | reverse complement strand
GGCCGCGCCGCGGAGGTGGAGCAGGATGTCGGCCTGCTGCCGTTTCCTCAACCGGATGAACTTGGGGCCGTGGATGGGGTCTGCGAGGATCCGTGCGAGTCTCTTACGATCGTTGCGCGTCATCGTGGTATCCTTTCAGTGGTATCTGGGTGGTACTTTCAGCCCCGTCGGATGCGTCCCGGCGGGGCTTTCCCATGTCTACTTGGCGCGGTTGCCGAACCAGCCTTTGCTGACCCCACTGCGGCCGGCTTTCGGCTTCGACTCTGCGTCATCCGCCTCAGGCTCCGCCTTCGACTTCTTGACCGGGGGCGCCGGCTCCAACTCTTCCTCGACAACCTCGGTCTCAAGGTCTGCCATCGCGGCTTCGATCTCCAGGTCTTCCACCGCGGCAGCCTCGACTTCAGCAGCCTCCAGGGCCACCAGGCGGACCGTCAGGGCCGCCTCTATCTCATCACATCGGCAGACGTGAGTGTCGTCAGTAGCCGCTGCGAAGGCGGCCAGGGCAACCACCTCAGCTTCCTGCACGGCTTCGGCGAGTTCCTCCATCTGCGCCTCGTGGGCGGGGTCGACGGTGGGCTCGTCATCGGCAATGATGATCACTTCGGGCAGCATTCGGGGGCTCCTAAGGACTGGGAATGACAGTGAGGTCGGTACGCTCAACGAAGTAGCCGCCCGACTTGGACGAGCGAGCTTGCAGGGTCACCGCGATCGAATCTCCAGCGTTGCCGACCGCTGTGGCCAACACCGTGCGGGACAGGGTAGCAACCGTCAGGCCGGTGCCGAAGGCAGCCACCGAATGCGTGTCCGATGCCGCGAACGGAGTAGTCGACCGGGTGATGTTCGTCACCACCACCGCTGCGGCCAGGAAATCCGTCGCCGTCGCCGACCCGACGCCGTACTGGAGGCAGAACGTGATCGCCAGTACCCCCGAGACGGGGCAGGTGATGCCGATGTTGGTGAACTGGGTCGAGGGTAGGTTGGCGTAGGTCGCGGAGGTGATGTTCTGTGCTGCGGCGCCGTCGGTGTTGACATTTTGGAAGCGCATGTTCGGGGCGCTGAATGTGCCGGTGACGGTCTCCGTCGAGGCAGAGAGGTTACTGATTGTGGCCGTGTCGGTCACGGTCAGTTCTTTGAAGGTGGCTGTGTTGGGGAGATCACTTGGTGTGAGGGCCGCCGGGGCTTGAGCAAAGCCCCCCCCATTGGTAAAGCCCATGTCAAGAGGTCTTCTCGCCGAACACGGACAGGGTTACGTTGGCGCCCACATCCAGGAACGTCCAACGAGCGAACAGACGCTGCCCCGGACGCAGGTACAGGTCCGCGTTCGCCGAGTTCCGGGAACCCAACGTGGTGGCGTCCAGGAGGTTGAAGAGGCTGATGGTGTCAACGAACATGTCACACGTCGGCTCCGACGTGTTCGAGGAAGCCAGGATCGCGTAGCGGGTGACGTGCCACGACTCCAGCCGAGGCACGTCTATCTCCACCGTCGCATAGGTGGTGAAACCGTAGTTCGCCGCCGTGTTGTTCGGGACTACGGCGTTGAAGACGAACGAGTTGTTCGAGGAGTCCACGGTCACCGTCGCCGGGACCAGGTTCGTCTCGCCCAGGGCTGATACGTAGGTGGTGGCCACGAAGTAGGTACCCGGTGGCACGGTGCCACCGATGGACACAACCTCTGACGCGAACGTCGAGCTCGGCGGGCTGATACCGGCCGTGTTACTCGTCGGCCCGGGCCCGTAGGTTGGTGACGGTGGGACGGCGAGGACACGGAACTGGCTGTTGAAAGCCTGCGGCGCCGGGTTGATCTTGACATAGGTGCCGGGCAGCCCGATCGCGGAGTAGTAGAAGTTGGCGCCCGTGACGGCGCCCACGCTGACGCTGCCGACGATCGTGTTTGGGCCGGGTCCACCGGTCAGCCCGACGTTCAGGGGCTTGGTAGTGGGTTTCCCCGCCGGCTGGAAGGTCACGTCAGTGTTTGAGGTACCAAGCCGCGGTGACCACACCCGTCAGGCAGGTCACTGTGGGGATGATCAACGCGTAGAGACGTGACGAGCGGGACAGGCGCCCCTCGATCGCCTCCACACGGTGAGCGATCGACTTCACCTCGTGATAGATGTCCTCATTGGTGATGCGAACGAAGGTCTCGTCTCCCGGTTCCACGGTGACAGGTACGGAGTAGAACCTGCCGGACCGTGGGTCCTTCTGGACGCTCATGCCGTCGGCTCGGAGGCGATCACGAGGGGCTGGAACTGCGGCACCTCAGGCAGCGCAGCGACAGCGGCATCCGACTCGATGGTCTGCTCACAGACAGCGCACAGGGCCGGGTCGGGGATGTTGTACCCGATCGGTCGGCCGCACTGATAGCAGCAAGTCATGCTCCCCACACCCTTTTGCCGTCGATGTCCTCGGACCATCCGAGGTAGTTCAAACCCCAGGCATCGTGGATCTTGGCCAGGGGCACCAAGCCTACCCTGCCGCCCGCGATGTCGGAGGAGACGATCTTACCGTTGCCGATGGAGAGGGCCACGTGACCTGCACCGGACGAGCCCCCGGACCACCACACCGGCACGCCGCTGGGCGGGTTGGTGTCGCCGACGTGCTTGTACTGGGCCCCGATCCAAGCCGATGCGGCGGTGGGGTACATGGGGCCGACGTCGAACATGGTGCGCACGAACACGAGGCACAGGTTGTGGTCCTCGGACTTGCCGACCTCGGCGAGGGCGTCAGTGACAGCCTCAGCGGCAGCAGGGGCCGGGGGCGCCGGGACCGGGGCTGGGACAGGTGTCGGGGTCGGAGACGCCGGTGTCAGGGCCGCAATCTTGGCGACGAGCGCCTTGAAGGCGGCAGTGTTGTTGTAGGAGTTCCACGTGGACCAGGCGCGGTAGCCCTGCTCCTGGAACACCACATGCGCGGCGTGGGCGTTGACCTGAGGGCGCGTCAGAACTGCGATGTCGGTGGGGGTCCATGTGGAGTGAGTGGAGATCCCCAGCTCATGGGGAGTGTGGGCACCGGTGAAGATCTGCCACAGCCCACGAGACCCGTACCGGGACAGGGATTGGTCGCCGATGTTGTTCGGGTCCCAACCCGACTCGTACCACGCCACAGCAGTCATCACATCAGCGTGGCGCCGAGAGAACCCCGCGCCCAACGCGAGGTGCAGTACCTGCGACGCCTTGAGGGTCACGACACGTCCGAGGGGGATGCCGGGGGCGCCACGGGGGCAGCGGACTGCAACGCGGTCGCCACAGCGCTCAGCAGGGCCGGGGAGCCGGTGCGCAGCACGGACACCAGGGCGCCGAGGGCCGCCGGACCCAGGGCGAGCTCTGCGCCGTGGACGGTGGACAGGTCGGCCAGGTTGAGAACCTGGGACACGCCGAGGGCGCCCGCGAACGCGACGAGGTACACGTAGACGGAGTGCCGGATGGCGGCGAGTGCGTGACTCACGAATCCTCCATGGATTCTTTACCTGGGCTTGGTTGTGCTGGATGGCACACCGAAGGCAATGTTACACCAGCAAGCAACCGACCGAGCATCAAGGAGATCCAATGCCCAAGCCCTTCGCGCCGAAGAATGGCGAGAAGACTTTCGAGAACTTCCGCGCCGCCGACCACTTCGGCAGCACCGTCGCCATCACCGTGAGCGAGTACATCCCCGCCATGGAAACCGTCCACGGCGAGCGTAAGGCCATCAAGGCCGACGTCACCCTTGTCGACGGGCTGTTCGCCGGCAAGGACTTCGGCGACGTCTTCATCTTCGACGCTGCCATCGTCAACGAGCTCATGGATGACGACGGCTCCGAACCGGTCGTGGCGAAGATCGTCTCCTACATGGCGCGTGGCAAGGAGTGCGCCAAGCTCACCGTCCCCACCGCGGACGCGTGGACCGCTGCGGAGGCCCTGTACAAGCCCGCTGCGGCCTCCGAGAAGCTCCCCTTCTAGCCATGTTGACCTACTTCCTGTCCGGCCTGGCCCTGGGCATCAGCGGCACCACGATCTACCTGAGCCGTCCATGAACGGGGGCGGATGGACGTGGGAGACCCAGACCCGGGGCGCCCACGCCGGCGCCTACGACATCGACGAATGCGGAGACGCGCTGTGCGTCGAGTGTCAGATCGTCCGCTCGGCAGGTAAGCACCGCCGCTAGGTAGACCGCCCGGCTCCGGGCCCCCTCCCGGAGCCGGGCCCCAGCCCAAGGAGTAGAATGGACGATCATGGAATTGAAACGGCGAGCGGCCTACCTGGCGCTCTGCGCCGCGCAAGAGGACTCAATGCCCAAATGCGCGGAAGACGGACCAGCCTGGGACCAGTTCACGGAGACACGGCAGAAGGAAACCTGTCGCGGTTGTCCGCTGAAGAAACTCTGCAAATCGTACGCGGAGACAGACCCACTGAACACGTGGGGCATTTGGGGCGGGGAGAAGTACCCTCGCACCGCCGGCGGTCGGGTCAGCAGGGGCAAGGTTCTGGAGGAGGGGATGGACGCATGAGCTTCAAGGAATGGCGCACCGATCTGAAGTTGGTCGGCGCCCAGGTCAAAGACGGCTTCTCCGACGGGGCCTGGTTGGTGGCTGCCGCTGTGATCCTGGCGGGGCTGGCTGTGACGTTCGGCCTGATCGTCCTCGCGGCGGCGATGCGATGAGCCCCCAATGGCTGTGGGCGATCCTCCCCGCGGCCAACATCGCCATCATGTGGCTGTGGATCAACAGGCGTTACTGATGGGGATGCCCAAGCGGTTCTACTGCCCCTTCTGCGGGACCAAGATCAGCATGAACGAGCATCGCTACCTGAAAATGTCCGTGGCCCACGGACTCGACAACGTGACCTGTTTCCAACCCGACTGTCCCGGAGACGCGAGTGAATGACGAAGAGCTCAATCAGGTCCACGAGGCCATGGTCGGCATCACCGATGAGATCATGATCAACGCGGGTCAGGCTGAAACCCTCGGCCAGGTCCGCACCATGGGCCGACAGGCCACCCGCCGCCTCCTGAACGGCATGTCCAACGATGACCTGGATTTCCTGTTGCTGTCCATCCTGTCCATCCTGGAGGAGCGCCGTGGCTGAACTCAAGATCGGCGACAGGGTTCGGATCCGACGCGAGGTGGAAGGCAACCTGCTCAAGATCGGCAACGGCTGTCTCCAGATCATGACATCTTCCTACCCCAAAGGCCTGTACGTGGATACAACGTCTGTCGAAGGCGATACCGAGACAACGGTCACTGTCCTTCACTCCGGCCCCTGCCCCACCTGCCATCAGGAGGTCCCCAATGACTGACTATCTCCCCGCCGCGGGCCCCTTCAGCCCCTTCGAGATCACCCGCGCCAAACGCGCAGCCGAAGCCTGCGTCGAACACCTCCTCGCCCAGGTCCCCGCAGGCTACTGGGTTGCGATCAACCTCAACACGGGCTTCACAGACCGCGCCGCGTACCCCACAAAGGACTCCGCGATCGGTCACCAGGTCGGCGACCGGGACGCCTACGCGTACCTGTCCCTGCCGCATGATGGTGTGATCGAGTGGCGGGGCATCGCGGCGTTCCTGCGCTTCGCCTCGAACAAGCATTCGTACTGGCGGTCGGATCCTGACCTGCACCTGCACGTCCCCACTGCGCCGGTTGTGAACGGCGCCGACTACATGGATCAGGCGGGCCTCTGATGGCTGACGTGATCGACCTGGCGAACGACACCGTCCCCTCCACCTACGCCGGCATAGCCGCAGACGACGAATGGGCACCCCCCGTGGCACCAGAGATCCCCCTCACCAAGTCCGGCAAGCCCGACGGCAGGTCCAGGGCGGCCCGTGAGGCACGCGGACAGCAACCCACAGCCCCAGGCAAGAAGCCCACCCCCGCGGCCTCCAGGAAGGGCGCCAGGGACTACCGGAAGGGCATTGAGGGCATCGGGCAGTTGGTCGCCGGCGGGCTCATGTTTGTGGCGCCCGCGGATGCTGCGGCTGTGGGATTCCACACTCCCCCCATCGCTGAAGCCCTGAACGATCTGGCGCAGGAGGATCCCCGCTTCGCGGCCATGCTTGACAAGCTCATGAAAGTCGGCCCCTACAGCGCCCTGCTTGCCGCTGTGGCTCCGCTGATGTTGCAGATACTCTGCAACCACGGAAAGATGCCCGCGGGCATCCTGGGCACGGTGCCACCGGAGCACCTTATCGAGGCATTCATCGGCGCCCAGGGGGGTCAACAGTGAGAACCCCAACATGGGATGGTCGCGTTGACCCGGTCAGTGAGATCCCCAAGCGAACCTTGAAGAAGCACGCCCCAGGATCATTCGCCCCTAGGCGCCGAGACTTGGACCAGCTCGCAGCGTTTCTGCGGGCGAACCCGGGGCAGGTCTACCGAATCCCTGCATGGGATTACGAGGATGACCAGACGCACTGGGTCCAGGGTGACAACGAGCGCAAACCGAATGGATCATCGATCTTCGCTTGTCGTCCGGGGATCAAGATGGCCAACAGGAACGGCCGGGTCTACGTCTGGGCGGAGGCTCAAGATGCTTGACCGCCTGCGGGAGCACAAGCCCTCCACCTTCCACCGCGAGGTCTGCCGCGTCTGCGACGGAGGCTGGCCCTGCGAAGCACGCCAGGCGTTGGATCAGCTGGAGGAGATCGCTGTCATGGCCTACGCCCACGGCGAAAACGATCAGCATTGCGCGAACGCCATGAAATACATCCTGGATCGGTGCGAATGATCGGCCAATGGGTCATAGACCCTGCCAGAATCGCCAAAGCCATGGCAGACGCCAAAGCAGCCAACGCCAAGGTCGGCAAGACGGATGACAAGTGCCCGTGGTGCACGCACCGCCAAGTCATGGCCCACTGCGTCTGCCATGACGACTGCAGCAACACGGAATGCTGGCACGGTCCCCAGGGCAGGTACCTGGGGATGCCCGGCACCATCCACGACAAGATCAGGATCCCGGAGTTCCAGTGACGCCCAGCCACGAAGATCGTCTCGAAGATGCGCTCAGAGAATGTGAATACCGGATCAGACAGCAACGGCACAGACCCAATGCGTGGTCCGGGATTCAACTCTGCGAAGCGGCTGCGTCGGTGGCGCGATGGGCAGCGTTGATCGAACAACTTCGGGAGACACTGTGACTCACAGGCTGAACAGGCGGCAGGTACTCTGCTCCGGGTGCCTCTGCATCACCGCCTACTACGCCCGCCACCTCTGCCGCTCCTGCTACGCCAAAGCGGCCCACGCGGGCACCATCCCCATCACCCGCTCCGCGCGGTCGCAGGCTGTCGTCGAGGATTACGTGTTCCTCCGTGACACGGCGACGTTCGATGAGATCGCCGAACGGTTAGGTCTGCTGCCTGAGTCGTTGGCGCGGGCGTTGTGGCGGGCGCAGTATCGGAAGGATCCGCGCACGGGGAAGTTCGTGCCGCGGGGAAAATCAACTTGACAGTGCGCTGCTGCATCTGCGGGACTGAAGGCGTTGGGTTGACCGAAGAGCCACCCCGCTACAGCCACGAGTGTTTCTCCAACGGCGACGGTGTCTGGGTGAGTCGAAGATGGGTCATCGGATGACCTGCAAGCGCCGCTTCGACGAGGCCCCCGCAGAGACTGTGTGTCCGCTGTGCCATCACACGGCACTCCTGCACCCGGGGAGGCACAACCCTTCGCTAGGATGGTGTCTCGTGTGCGTCGTGGAGAGGCTCGTGGATGACGGTCGCTGAAGATTGGCTGTTCGATGGCTGAGCCGCGACGGCCCATCGCCCGCTTCGACCGCGAAGAGTTCATTCAGGAGCGCTTCGACTACAAGCGCGGCGAGCACCTGTCCATCATCGGCCCCACCGGCAACGGCAAAACCTACCTCGGGCAGCAACTCCTCAAGGCCACCGCGAACGAGAAGCTCCCCGCCGTGATGTTCGCCATGAAGCCGAAGGACTCCACGATCGACGAGTTCCTCAAGAAGGCCAAGGCCGAGGGCTACGACTACCGCAAGGTGAGCTCGTGGCCTCCTGCTCCGTCGCCGTGGAAGCCGGGGAAGCCGGACGGGTGGGTGATCCAGCCGAAGCACACGTTCGATGTGGACAGGGACGAGCCGCAGCATGCGGAGATCTTCTACAAGGCCCTCTTGGATTCGTACAAAAAGGGCAATCGTATCCTGTTCGGGGATGAGGCGTACAGCCTGTGTGAGGAGCTCGGGCTGAAGCGGTACATGATCACCCTGTGGACCAAAGGCAGGAGCATGGGGGCGGGGATGTGGGCTGCGACGCAGAAGCCCACCCATGTGCCGCTGTGGATGTACTCCCAGGCGTCGCACCTCTTCTTGAGCTACGACCCGGACAAGCGAGCCCGGGACCGGTACCGGGAGATCTCCGGGATCGACCCGGACGTGATCCAGCACGCGCTGAACAGCCTGGAGGAAGAATTTTCGTGGGTGTACATCCGCCCTGAGGGGCGCCGGTCTCAGATCTGCATAGTGGGGGCATGATGGTCAGCAAGGCGTATTTCGAAAAAGGCGCCGACCGTTGGTTCATCCGTGGGTCATCGGACGAGGTGACAACGTGTGGGATTTGTGGACGATCAGAACTCAAGGGCACCATGGTCCTGGAAACCCCTGATGGAGAAACGATCTACTGCGGCTCCGACTGCGGCGCGCGACTGGCCGGTAAACCTGCGGCTGCCCTGCGGAAGGAGCAGAAAGCTGCCGATGACCGCAAGAAGGACGAGGAACGTAAGGCAAGAGCCGCAGCCCAGGCGGCGGCCGCGGGGGACGAAGAGGCTAAGATCATGTTCTGGTTGAGGTCCCAATACCCTCAGGCCAAGGCCACCCGGGACCCCCGCGATGGCTTTGCTGAAGCCTCAGGCAAGTCGTGGTTCCAACTGCGCAAGGACTGGGCCGCAGCGGGCAAGCCATGATCCGCGTTGGGCAAGCCATGATCCGCGTTGTCGACATCGGCGCGAACCTTTGCTCTGACATGATTGACATGCTGTACCCTTGAGAGGTACTGCCCGCTATGCGGGCTCGTCACCTTCAACGAGAGGTACCCGCATGGCAGGCGCTGCCCGCACCGCGGGCCCGGGTCAGGCTACCAACGCCGGAGCCATGGCTCCGCGGCCTTTCATCACCGGGTCCAGAGAGATTGAGAGCCACACGTACGACCAGTCCCAAACCATGACTGCGGGCGGTGGCCAGGTCTTTCCAAGTTACGACTTCGTCACCGACGGCTACGTCAGTGGCCTGTACATCTACGTCACCGGCACCGTCCCCTCCAACAACTCCGCCGCAGTGGCCTACGCCGAGGACGGCCCCTTCAACGCCCTCACGACCGTCCAATTCTCGGACGTGTCGAACCGCCCGATCATCGGCCCGATGTCGGGGTGGGAGCTGAAGGAGTGCATCAAGTACGGCGCCTACCGCGTCCCGGCCGGTTCGGACCCGGTGAACAGCCAGAACTACTCGGCTGTGACGGGCACCGGTGCGACGGGCGGTAACTTCTCGTTCGTCCTGCACCTGCCGATCGAGTTCGTCCACCGCAACGCGATGGGCTCGCTGACGAACCTCTCGAACGCCGCGGTGTTCCGTCTCGATGTCACCTTGAACGGTGGCAACAACGTCTACACCACGAGTCCCACCGCGCTGCCGGCGGTTCGTATCCGCTACCAGCAGCATGGTTGGATGGAGTCGGCCGGTCGGGACCCGTTCGGTAACCCGGCTGCTTCGGCCCCGCCCGCGGTGGACTCGGTCCAGTACTGGGAGCGTCAGACCTACTCCCTCAACAGTGGCGCTGTCAACTTCCGCTTCACCCCGTTCGAGGGCCACGTCCGTAACGTCATCTTCGTCCTCCGAGACTCCTCGAACACCCGTTCGGGTGGCGAGACGAACTGGCCGGACCCGCTGCGTCTCCACTACGACGCCACCATCCCCGTGGACCGCCTGAAGGCGATCTGGCAGGAGTACGTCCAGGAGTTGTGGGGCTACAACGCTGCTCTCGGGGCGAACCCGTCCCTGGGCAAGGAAAACGGCGTCTATCCGCTGGCCTTCACCCGCGACTTCTCCGTGGGCGTCGGCGCTGAGCAGTGCTTCGGCTACCTGTACGTGTCGGCCGGTACAGCGATCCGCTTCGACGGCTCGCTCGGTGGGTCTGGCTCGCAGACCTTGTCCGTTCTGTGGAACTACGTCAACCCGGCTGGCGGCAACCCGCTCAGCCTCACTGGAGGTAAGTGAACATGCCCGAGATCCTCAAGCCAGACCTCAAGGCCGTTGTGTGGTTGGCCCTGGGCTTCATCGTCCTCCCGAAGGTCCTGTCCGCCGTGAAGGCGAAGAAGGCCTAGGCATGAACGTCGGGGCGGTTGCGCTGCTGGGCGGTGGGGCATTGTTGATCCACGCTTCGCTCACAGCGCAATCTCCTCTGGCAGACTTGCAGTCGATCTTCACCTCGGGTAAGGTGAGTTCCATTTCGGGCGCGCTGAATCCGATCACCGCCAACAAGAACACCCTGATCCAGGGAACCCCTGGTGCGGGTGGATCAGCAGGAGGGTCCCCATCTGGCCCCGACCCGTTGACCTACACAGGGCCGACCGGCACCACCGGTCACGGTCTGGCGGGGTTGACGCAGGGGATGGTGCACTGATGGCTCAGGCTGGGAGCATCATCCTCGCAGTCGGCGCGATGACCGTCACCAACGATGTCCTGTTCAACAAGCAGCCCATGAACTGGAAGGTCCCCATCGCCACCGCGATCGGGGCCCTGATGTTCACCGGGTTCCAGTCCGCTGCCGGGGAACCGGCTGTCATGCTCGCTTGGCTTGCCCTGGTGGGTAGCCTGCTGTACACGCCGAAGACGGGTAAGCCGTTGGCGGTCAACCTCTCCAACTGGGCCACAGGGAAGTAGA
>DATMQU010000691.1:0-5217 GCA_035566715.1 Vicinamibacteria bacterium | reverse complement strand
GCGGCCGCCAAGCGCTCGTTGTGCGTGACCACCACGACCGTGATTCCCTTCTCCTGGTTAAGACGCCGCAGCATCTCGTGGAGTCGGTCCCCGGTCTGGCGATCCAGGTTGCCGGTGGGCTCGTCGGCCAAGAGGGCGCGGGGCGAGCGGGCGAGGGCCCGGGCCACCGCGACCCGCTGCTGCTCGCCCCCGGAGAGCGCTCCCGGCCGATGTTGGGCTCGCTCCTGGAGGCCCAGGTCGGCGAGCAGGCCGGCCGCCCTCTCCCGCGCCTCGCTCGCCCCTACCCGACCGATCAGGAGGGGCATCATGACGTTCTCGAGGGCGCTGAACTCGGGGAGCAGGTGATGGAACTGGAAGACAAAGCCCAGGGCCTGGTTCCGGAACTCGCGCAGCCGAACCTCGGACAGGGTCAGCACCTCCTCGCCCTCAAACGCGATCCTCCCCCCCTCCGGCCGGTCGAGGGTTCCCAGCACGTGCAGGAGCGTGGACTTGCCCACCCCCGAGGCGCCGGTGATGGCGAGCATCTCCCCCCTGGCCACCACGAGGCTTAGCCCCTGCAGCACGGGCAAGTAGCCCGCGGGGGTCCAGTAGCCCTTGACGACGCCCTCGGCGACGATGAGCGGCTCGCCCATGGTTAGAGGCGACCCCCCGCTTGGTGGCTCCCCCGCCCGCCCGCCAACGCGGCCCCTTCCCTTCGCGTCACCCTTGCCGTCCTCATTATTCGTTGCGCAGCGCTTCCGCCGGGTCGAGGCGCGCGGCCCCCCGGGCAGGGTGGAGGGTGGCCAGGAAGCAGACCAGGATCGCCCCCGCCACCACGATCGTGGCGTCCCCCGCCAGCAGGTGAAAAGGCACGTAAGAGATCTGGTAGACGTCCTCCGGGATGCGGATGAGCCGATAGCGGTCCAGGATCCGGCAGGCCCCCCAGCCCAGGAGGGCACCCGTGAGGGTACCCACCGCCCCGATCACCGTCCCCTGGAGCATGAAGATGCGCATGACCGCCCCCCGCGAGGCCCCCATGGAGACGAGGATGGCGATGTCCTTGTGCTTTTCCATCACCATGAGGATCAGGGTGGCCACGATGTTGAGGGCGGCCACCATCACGATGAGACCGATGGTGATGGCGATGGCCGTCTTCTCGAGCCAGAGGGCGGAGAAGAGGCTCCGGTTCATCTCGATCCAGTCGGTCTTGGTGTAGCCCTCCCCCAGGTGGGCCAGGATGGCCCGGCCCGCGGCCTTGACCGCGAAGATGTCCGCAATCCTCACCTCCACCAGGCTCGCCCGGTGGGGCCGGTCGAAGAGCCGCTGGGCCACGGAGAGCGGCACGTAGGCCCAGCCAGAGTCGAACTCGAAGAGGCCGCTGCGCACCGTGCCCGCCACCCGCAGCTTGGCCACGCGTGGCAGCACGCCCATGGGAGAGAGCCGCCCCTGGGGCGAGGTGGCGGTGACCACGTCCCCCACCCCCACCCCCAGGTTGGCGGCCAGGTCCCGGCCGAGCAGGACGGGGCCGAGGCCCTCCCCCGGGTCCTCCAGGGGCGCCAGGCTCCCCTCCTCGATCTGCCCCGGCAGGTCGGTGACCGTGCGCTCCAGGGCGGGGACGATCCCCTTCAGGGTGGCCACCGCGGAGCCGGCGGGGCTGGTCAGGAGCCCCTTGCCGTAGAGGGCGGGGGCGGAGCCCAGGACCCCCGGTACCTGCCGCACGGCCTCCACGACTTCCGTGTAGTTCTCGAAGGCGTCGCTACGCTTCGGGAAGATGCTGAGGTGGGCGGTCGACCCCAGGATCTTGGCCCGAATCTCGGCCTGCAGCCCGGTCATGAGGCCGAGGGAGACCATGAGGGCCATCACTCCCACCACCACCCCCAGGGTGGAGATCGCGGAGATGAGGGAGATGAAGGCCTGCTTCCGCCGGGCGGTCAGGTAACGCAGGGCGATCCGCAGCTCGAAGGGCATCAACGCCCCCCGCCCCCGCGCCCCGCACGCCGGACGGGAACGGTGGTGTGGACTCGCCGCCTCATGTCGTCCCGGTCACTTCTCCGTCTTTGCGGCCGGCGCCTCGCCGCTCGTCGGGGCCCCGCGGCCCCGCTCCGGGCGCATGTGGGGGAAGAGGATCACGTCGCGGATGGAGGGGGAATCGGTGAGGAGCATGGCCAGGCGGTCGATGCCCACCCCGCAGCCGCCGGTGGGGGGCAGGCCGTAGCCGAGAGCGCGGATGTAGTCCTCGTCCATGACATGGGCCTCGGCATCGCCCCGCTCCCGCTCCCGGCGCTGCTCCAGGAAGCGGTCCCGCTGCTCGAGGGGGTCGTTCAGCTCCGAGAAGCCGTTGGCGAGCTCCATCCCCGCCGCGAACAGCTCGAAACGGTCGGCTACCCGCGGATCGTCCGCGCGCGCCTTGGAGAGCGGCGAGACCTCCACCGGGTAGTCGACGATGAAGGTGGGCTCCCAGAGCGACCGCTCCACGAAATCCTCGAAGAGGCGAAGGATCCGCTTGCCATGGGTCAGGCCGTGGTAGGCGTCGGCCGCCACTCCCTGCCTCTCGGCGAAGGCCCGGAACGCGGGGCCGACCAGAAACGCCTGGAGCTCCGCGGGCGCCTCCAAGGCTTCCCGCCGGAAGCCCAGGCCGGCTTCCCCGCGGAGGACCCCCGCGATGCTGTCCGCCATGCGCAGCCGGGCGAAGGGCAAGGAGAAGGGGACCCCGCGCCCCTTGTAGACGACGGGCCCCTCTCCGCACACCCGCCGCGCCGCCGACGCGATCAAGGCCTCGGTGGTGTCGATCACGTCCCGACAGTCGAAGTAGGCGGTGTAGAACTCGAGCATCGTGAACTCGGGGTTGTGCATGGACGACACCCCCTCGTTCCGGAAGTTCCGGTTGATCTCGTAGACGCGCTCCAGTCCCCCCACCACCAGGCGCTTCAGGTAGAGCTCGGGGGCAATGCGCAGATAGAGGTCGAGGTCGAGGGCGTTGTGGTGGGTCACGAAGGGCCGGGCCAGAGCGCCCCCCGCCACCGGCTGCATCATCGGCGTCTCGACCTCGACGTAGCCCCGCTCGTCCAGGAAGCGTCGGATCTCGGACACCATGACGCTCCGGGACAGGAACACCTTGCGGACCTCGGGGTTGGCCATGAGGTCCGCGTAGCGCTGGCGGTAGCGGATCTCGGTGTCGGCCAGGCCGTGCCACTTCTCGGGCGGGGGCAGGAGGGCCTTGGCCAGGAAGGTGAGCTCGCGGGCCTCGACGGAGAGCTCCCCTTTGCGCGTGCGCATGACCGTCCCCGCCACCCCCACGAAGTCCCCCAGGTCCAGGAGGTCGAAGAGCCGGTAGCCGGCCTCCCCCACCTCGTCCAGGCGGACGTAGATCTGGAGCGAGGACAGCCCGTCGGAAAGGGTGGCGAAGGAGGCCTTGCCGTGGCCCCGCTTGGTCACCACCCGACCCGCGATGCGCACCGCGACCCCGAGGGCCTGGAGCTCTTCCAGGCTCTTCTCGCCGTGAGCGGCCACGATCTCCCCCAGGCGATGGGTGCGCTCGAAGCGAGTCGGGTAGGGATTGACGCCCAACGAACGCAGGGTGGCCAGCTTTTCCAGACGCTGGGCGGACTCCCCGGGCCAGCCAGGGACGGGCGGCTCCGGCTCCCCCTTCTCCTCGCTCATGCCCCCGGGGCCCCCTTGACGCGCGGGGTCTCCGCGGTCGGCCGCACGCGCCGCCGGATGGCGTCGAGCACGCCGTTCACGAAGGCCGGGGAGTCCGCCTCCCCGAACCGCTTGGCCATCTCCACCGCCTCGTCCAGGATCACGGCCGCGGGCGTGGCCGGCTCGCAGAGGAGCTCGTAGACGCCCACGCGCAGAATGTTCCGGTCCACGGCCGCGATGCGGTCGAACCGCCAATTGAGGGCCGCCCCCGCGATGGCCTCGTCGATCCGCGCCAGCTCCGCCTGCGCTCCCCCCGCCAGCCGTTCCGCCGCCTCCCGGGTCTCGTCGGTGGTGGTGCGCACCTTCCAGAACAACTCCGCCACCCGCTGCATGGGCTCGCGGGTGATGTCCCACTGATACAGCATCTGCAGGGCGCACTCCCGGGCCTTCGTCCGTTTACCCACGCCGCCCCCCCAGCGACCGCAGCACATGCACCATGGCCACCGCGGCCCGGGCCGCCTCCGCCCCCTTGTTCCCCGCCCCGGGCGCGGAGCGGTCGCGAGCCTGGGCCTCGTCCGCCACCGTCAGCACCCCGAAGCCCACGGGCACGCCCGTCTCCCGGGCCACCGCCGCCAGCCCCGCCGCCGCTTCCCGGGCAATATGCTCATAGTGGTCGGTCATCCCCCGGATCACCGCCCCCAGCGCCACCACGGCATCGAACCGCCCCGAGGCCGCGGCGGCGCGCGCGGCCAAGGGCAGCTCGAAGGCTCCGGGCACGTTGACCACCGTCACCGCCTCCGCCCCCGCGCCCATCTCCAGCAGAGCGGCCTGGGCCCCCTGCAGGAGGCCCTCCCCGACCGCGGCGTTGAAGGTCGAGCGCACGACGGCCACCCGGAGACCGCGCGCGTCCGGCCGCTCCTGAGGGGCTTGCTTCACTTGCCCTGGAACTTGGCCGCGCGCTTTTCCAGGAAGGCCCGGGTGCCCTCCTTCATGTCCTCGGTGGTGCAGATCAGGCCGAAGAGCGTGGCTTCTAGGTACTGCGCCTCCGCGAAGGGCATCTCGAGGCCGGCCCCGACCGCCTTCATGGTGAAGCGCAGGGAGAGGGGGCCGTTGCCGAGCATCTTGCGGAGCAGCGCCTCCGACTCGGCCAGGAGCCGGTCTTTGGGCACCACCCGGTTCACGAGGCCGATGCGATAGGCCTCTTGGGCATCGATGGGCTCGCCGGTGAGGAGCATCTCGAGCGCGCGTCCCTTCCCCACCAGCCGGGGGAGGCGCTGGGTGCCCGCGTAGCCGCACATGAGCCCCAGCTTCACCTCCGGCGTGCCCAGGCGCGCGCCCTCCGCGGCCACCCGCACATGGCAGGCCATGGCCAGCTCGCAGCCCCCGCCCAGGGCGAAGCCGTTCACCGCGGCCACGACCGGCTTACCCAGGTTCTCGATCCGGTCCAGGATCTCCTGGCCGCGCCGCGAGCGCTCCTGCCCGTCCACCGGGCGCTGGGTGGCCAGCTCCGAGATATCGGCCCCCGCCACGAAGGCCTTCTCCCCCGCCCCCGTGAGGATGACGCCCCGGACTTCGGGATCCGTACCGAGGGCCGCGAAG
>DATMQU010000690.1:0-4361 GCA_035566715.1 Vicinamibacteria bacterium | reverse complement strand
GAGCAGGCCGGAGGTGCCGCGGTCCAGGCGGTGCACGATCCCCGGGCGCAGGACCCCCCCCACTCCCGAGAGGTCGCGGACGTGCCGGAGAAGCGCGTTCACGAGGGTGCCCCCGGGCCTTCCCGCCCCCGGGTGAACGGCGAGCCCGGCCGGCTTGCTGAGGACCAAGAGCTGCCGGTCCTCGTGGACGATGTCGAGGGGGATGTCCTCGGGCAGGAGCCGAGCGGGAGCGGGCTCCGGCACATCAACGGAGACGGCCTGGCCCGGCCGGAGGCGGGCCGAGGCCCGGGTGGCCTTCCCTTGAAGCCGCACGTGGCCGGCCCCGATCAGGGATTGGATGCGCGCCCGGCTGAGGCCGGGAAGCTCACGCGCCAGCCAGGAGTCGAGCCGCAAGCCCGCGGCAGAGGCGTCGACCAGGAGCGAGTGCCGCGTGGCGTTTCAGGCGGGGGCCGGGCTGACCCGCTGCGTCTTCGCCAGGTAGGGAAGGATGAGGCCGGCACCCGCAATCAGCAGGATGGCGATGAGCTGGGACGTGGAGAGGGCGCCCCCGAACACGGAGCCCCGGTCCGGGTCGCCCCGGAAGAACTCGATCACGAAGCGCAGCCCCGAATAAGCAAACGCATAGGCGAGGACGACCTGGCCGTGGAAGCGCTTGCGGGGGGCCAGCCAGAGCAGGCCCAGGAAGATGAGGAGGGCGCCCAGCGACTCGTAGATCTGGGTGGGGTGGAGGGGGGTGTCCATCGGCGTGCCCACGGCGCGGCTCGCGTACATGTCCCGAAACGTCACCGCCCAGGGCACCTGCGCGGGCTTGCCCCAGCAGCAGCCGGCGGCGAAGCAGCCCAGGCGGCCGATGGCCTGGCCGATGATGACCCCCGGGGCCAGCACGTCCGCGGTCTGCCATCCGGGCAGGGCATAGCGCCGGGCGCAGAACCAGGCGGCCGCGATCCCGCCCATGAGCCCACCGTAAAATACCCCGCCGCTCTGGAGGATGGACAAGAATTCGCGGGGGTTCTTGATGTAGAAGCGCCCCTCCACGGCCACCAGCAGCACCTTGGCTCCCACCAGCCCGGCGATCAGAACCCATACCGCGAGGTCGGTGACGCGGCCGGGGTCGAGCCCCGCCTTCTTGGCCTGCCGGCTGACCACCCACAAGCCGGCCAGGAAGGCCACCGCGAGCAGGACACCGTAGGTATGAAGGGTGAAAGGCCCGAGGGACCGGCCAAACACCTGGAAAGCGGGCAGGGTGAAGAGGCGGGGGTACATCTAGTCGGTCCTCCCGGCCGGCGACGCGGCCTCGGCCATCTCCGCCTTCCGCCCGGGGGCGGGCTGCGGGGTGCGCAGGATGTCCAGGATGAGGAGCGCCACCCCCACCGTGATCGCGGAATCGGCGAGGTTGAAGTCCGGCCATTGGTGCTGTTTGACGTAGACGTGGACGAAATCAACCACGTAGCCGAGGCGCATGCGGTCGAGCAGGTTCCCAACCGCCCCCCCCAGGATCAGGGCCAGGGCGAACTGGGGCAGGCGGGCCGCCGCCGGGAGGCGGAACGCGTAGACGGCGATGGCTCCCAGGGCGAACAGGCTCAGGACGGAGAACAGCATGGCCTGGTGGGGAAGGTCCGCGTCGGACAGGATCCCGAAGGCCGCCCCCCGGTTGTGGACGTGGCTCAAGCTGAGCAATCCGTCGATGAGCGAGCGGTACTCGTGCAGCTCCATCGAGCTCACGATCAGCCATTTCGTGAGCTGGTCCAGGACCACGACCGCGATGACCAGGCCCACGTAGTAGAGGCGTCTCATCGTCCTTCCAGCACCGCCGCGCAGCGCTCGCAGACCGCGGGGTGGACGGGGAGCCGCCCGACGTTCTCGGAGTAAGTCCAGCAGCGCTCGCACTTCTTGCCGGGGGCGGGACCCACCCGGACCGCGAGCGGCCCCTCCGCCTCCACCAGGTCGACCTTGCTCACGATGAAGAGATTGGCCAGGTTGCCGGGGAAGACCGTGCTTTTCTCCTCGTGCGCGCGGAGGGGGGCGAGGGCGGCCGCTGGCCCCCGCACCTCCACCCGCGCCTCCAGACTGCCCGCGATCTGCTTGCCCGCCCGCGCCTCCTCCAAGGCCTTGGTTACGACCGCCCGGGCCTCGAGGAGGGCCGCCCAGGACTCGAGGATGGCCTCCTCCGCCGGCTCCGCCTCCGGGAAGACCGCCACGTGGACCGAGCCCTGGGCGCCGGGGATGACCGGCCACACCTCGTCCGTGGTGAAGGGCAGGACGGGGGCCAAGAGCAGGGCGAGGTCCCGGGCCAGGCGGACGAGCATGGTCTGGGCCGAGCGCCGGCGGGGGCCATCCGCGGCGTCGCAGTAGAGCCGGTCCTTGAGCACGTCCAGATAGAAGGAGGAGAGGTCGGCCGCACAGTATTGGACGAGCTGGTGATAGACCACGTGGAACTCGTAGCCGGCATAGGCGTCGCGCACCCTGCGGACGACCTGTCGGTGGCGGGCAAGCGCGTAGCGGTCGATCTCCTGAAGCTCCCGCTCCGGGACCGCATCCCGGGCGGGGTCGAAGTCATAGAGGTTCGAGAGCAGGTAGCGGCAGGTGTTGCGGACCTTGCGGTAGGCCTCGGCCACGCGCTTCAACATGTCGTCGGAGAAGCGCATGTCCTCGCGGTAGTCGACCATGATCGTCCACAGCCGGAGAATCTCCGCTCCGTGGGAGGCGATGAGCTTCTGGCTGTCGACGTCGTTGCCGAGGCTCTTGGAGATCTTCTTGCCCTCCGCGTCCACGGTGAAGCCGTGGGTGATGACCTGCCGGTAGGGGGGGGCCCCCCGGGTGCTGACCCCGATGAGCAGCGAGGAGTGGAACCATCCCCGGTGCTGGTCGCTCCCCTCCAGGTACACGTCGGCCGGCCACGGCAGATCCGGCCGCCGGCCCAGGACCGCGGCATGGGAGGAGCCGGAGTCGAACCACACGTCGAGGATGTCCCGCTCCTTGTCGAAGGACTCGCCCTGGCACCGCGGGCAGCGGAAGCCGGGCGGGAGGAGGTCCTTGGCCTCCCGCTCGTACCAGGCATCGGCGCTTTCCTTCTCAAACAGATCGGCCACGCGTTCAAGGAGGTCCTTGCGCAATACGGCCTCCCCGCAGCTCTTGCAGTAGAAGGCGGGGATGGGGACGCCCCACAGCCGCTGCCTTGAGATGCACCAATCGGGCCGGGTGGCGATCATGTTGCGGATGCGTTCCTTGCCCCAGGCGGGGAACCACTTGACGTCTTCGATCGCGGCCAGGGTCTTCTCGCGGAGCCTCCCCTCCCCATCGAGGGCGATGAACCACTGCTCGGTGGCCCTGAAGATGATGGGGTGCTTGCAGCGCCAGCAGATGGGGTAGGAGTGGGTCTCTTGGCCCGCCCGGAGGAGGGCCCCCCGCGCGCGGAGGAAATCGATGATCTTTGGGTTTGCCTCGAAGACCTTCTGCCCGGCAAAGTGCTCCACCTCGGGCAGGAAGCGGCCCGCCTCGTCGACCGGGCAGTAGATGTCCAGGCCGTAGCGAACGCCGGTCAGGTAGTCGTCCCAGCCGTGTCCAGGGGCGGTGTGGACGACACCGGTCCCCGTGTCCAGGGCCACGTAGTCGGCAAGGACGCCGGGCGCGTCGCGGTCGAGCCAGGGATGGCGAAAGCGGACGTGCTCGAGGGCGGCGCCCTTGGTCTCCGCGAGGGGGGCGCCCAAGCGCTTCTCCCCGCCCCAAAACCGCGCTTCCGCGGCCTGGCTCACGGCCTTGGCGAGGAGGAGCACGTCGTTGGTGCCGATCACGGGATAGAACGCGTAATCCGCCTCGGGGTGGAAGGCCAGGGCCAGGTTGGCGGGCAGCGTCCAGGGCGTGGTCGTCCAGGCCACCGCGAAGACGTTCTTGTCCTTGAGGGCGGGGTGCCGGGCGGAGAGCCTCTCCCGCTCGCCATCCGCAAGGGCAAACCGTATGTCGATGGAGGGGCTGACGTGGTGCTCGTCGTACTCCACCTCCGCCTCCGCCAGGGCCGTCCGGCAGGAGATGCACCAGTGAACGGATTTCTTGGCCTTGTAGACCTCCCCCTTGGCCACGAAATCGGCCAACTGCCGCACGATGGTGGCCTGGTAGCCGGGGGCCATGGTGAGGTAGGGCTGCTCCCACTCGCCCAGGATGCCCAGGCGCTCGAACTCCTGGCGCTGGATGGCCACGAACTTCTCGGCGTAGGCCCGGCAATGTCGGCGGAACGCGACCGGGCTCATCTCCTTCTTGCGCGGTCCGAGGTCCTTGTCCACCTGCAGCTCGATGGGGAGGCCGTGGCAGTCCCACCCCGGCAGGTAGGGGGCATCGCGGCCGGCCATGCTCTGGCTCCGCACCAC
>DATMQU010000689.1:0-6233 GCA_035566715.1 Vicinamibacteria bacterium | reverse complement strand
ACGTGGGCCGACTCGAACCCGGCGACCCCCACCATCATCTCCCGAAGGGCCTTCGGCCGCTGCGCCTCGGGAAGCTTCTGCGTCCAGGGGATTAGGGCGCCCTGGATGTCAGAGGCTCTCCCGACGGTCGCGGGGGTCTGGAAGCCGGCGGCCCGGGTCGCCTGGACGAGTCCTTCTTGGTCAATGAGGGCACGCCGAATGTTTTCGGAAGAGAAGTTGGTTTGGTGCAATTTGATGTACCTCGCCAGGACGTCGGCGTCCTTCTGCTCCAAATGCCAAGCCGACTCGGCGACGATCGCCGAGAACTCGTCCCGGTTCTTCCGGTCGACCCCGATCCCCTGCTGCACGCCCTGGACCTGGAGGGCGAGGAGCTGCTGCGGGGAGCGGATGTAGTCGAGGGCCGCGGCCTGGGCCTGGGTCGACCGGAAGAAGTCGGCCTTCTGCTCCTCGGTGATTCTTCCGAGGGTGCGGGTCAGCCCGGTGATCTTCTCCAATTGCTCCATGTGCTCGCGGGCGGCCTCCGCCGCGGCACCTCCGAAGACGCCCTCCTTGAGCCCCGCCCCGATCTCCTTGACCTGGGCGAACATCTCCTTGACGTCGGCCCTGCCCTCCCCCAGATGCTTGTTGAGGTTCTTGGCTGACTCCGCCGCGTCGTCGAGCCCGCCCGAGAAGGAGTGGGCACCGTGGGTCATGTGTTCGAGCTTCTGCCCCATCTCGCCACCGCGGTGGACGAGGTGCTTGAGAGAGCTGTCGGCCCGGTGGAGCATCGTGACGAAGGCGGTCTCGGCTTTCCCGACCCCGGAGGAGAGCGCCTCGTGGAACTCGTGGATGTGGGCGTGGACGGTCGAGACCCGGCCGTGAACAGCGTCCGAGACCTGGTGGATGCCAGCCGCCGCGGACTGGGCGATCGAGAGGGACTTCTGCTGAAGGTTGTGCTGAAAATCTAAGACCCGCTGATGGACGTCGTGGAGACCGGCAATGTCTTCGTGCAGTGCAGAAAGATCTGCGCCCAGCATGAAGCGAATCGCGGCTTCCGTCGGGGTCCCAATGGCCATGCTACATACTCGCCCCCGAGAGCGAGTCTTCGAGGTCCCCGGCTGAGGAGCGCCTGTGCAGGACGACCTCGAAGCTTCCGTACAGCTCCTGCCACGAGGCCACGAGCGGGTTCTTCGGGAGCACCTCTCGGACCAGAGCCTGGAGCACGCCCTTGCCGAAGCCGGTCACGACGGAGACCGTCTCGGTCCCGGCGTAGAACTCGTGGTCGACGAAACGATCGAGTTCCTCCGCGGCGTCCTCCCGGCTCTTCCCATGCAGGTCAAGGGTCGGGATGGGGAGCTTCATCCGACGACCACTTGAAAAGGGGTCAGGTAGTTGAGTGAGGCGTTTGTACTCGACGACGCTGGCGCGCAACTCGTCCACCGTGCAACCGCTCGCCACCACCCGTTGCGCAAGGTAATCGAAGTCGAAACGCTGCCCGTCCCGATACCAGGCGCTCGTTTTGTCTTCCTTGGTGTTGCGCCTGGTCATCAGGATCAAGAAGTGGTGCCCGCACGGGGAAGTAATCCTCGCCTCGTCCGCGCCGAGCAGGGCACGAAGCTCCTCGACCAACTCAGGATTTTCCACTTGCAGCTTTCCTGAAACTGGTCTTGGGGTCGAAGCCGTGCTCAACGTAGCGGTCGGCGTCCGAGACCGTGGCCGTCATCGCGCCTCGCTGAGGCAGGACACCCCCGACCCACATCGCGATCTCCTGGTAGACCTGAAAGGCGTCCATGACCTTGCCGAACTGAAAGGCGGCGAGCTGGGGGTTGAGAATGAGGGGGTCCCGGTCTTTGGCGCCTTCGTGATCGAGATACGCCGCCGAGATGACGATTCCTGCCTCCGCCAGACGACCCGGCAGCTCCTCAGTCCCTTGCCTGCTAAGCCATTCTAGACCTGGAAAACTACTACTTTTCTTTGCCCGACTCAACAAGGGGTCGGGGACCCCCATCTCGACCGCGAGAACGGTGAGGGCGGGCAGGTCCCAGGCGAACGCAACCCGGTCGGCCTCGACCTCGTAGGTGGCACCCCCGGAGAGGGAGCGGCGCAAGAGCCGGTACCCGCGGTAGACCTTCCCGGCCACTGCAACCCACAAAGGCCGGGCGAAGACACGGCACGACTTCCCGTACCACTCCTCGAACTTGAGGCCTGATCTCAGCCACCCGCCAAGGTGAGCGTCCGGAGGTTCCGGATAATCTCTCCTCTGTGGCGCCACGACCTCCTGACGCTGTCGCAAGTAGACGAGACTCTTGTCCTGGCCGAGGGACTGGACCCCGTCGTAGTAGTCGTGGAAGGGGGAGATGATTTTCATTTAAATTTCACTTTTTTGATGAGTCCAGAGGGGATCGAACCCCCGACCTACCGCTTAAAAGGCGGAAGCTCTGCCGCTGAGCTATGGACTCGAAAACAAATTCGACAATTTCTTCGCCACCCCGTCCGAGGTGCTCGAACCTGCACGCGGAGGTCTCCAAGGTCGTGCTTTCGAAAATCAGTCCGTCAAGTGCAGCCCCATCCTGGCCGGGCTCCGGAAGCCCGGCCGTTCTTCGCCGGGAGTGTCTTTGCCAGGAGGATCACCCGCTCCGCCGTCGAGATGTACGACGTATGAGTGTTGCTCAGCTTGGGTCCGGCGGTGACGCCTCGCTTGTGGCTTCGGGTAGTGTCCTATTTTGAAATTCGCTTGATTTCCGCCTAACCTCCGGCGTTAAGGTTCCCCCTGTAAGGGGGGAACCGTTCTCCTCTGCCCCACACAGAAGCGGCCCCGGACGGAGCTGTGACCCTCCATCCGGAGCCTAGCCGAGCACAGGAGCATGTCCTATGCGCGACCGCCGGAAGTCTATCCCGCCTGAAGGTCCACCGATCGACCTATCCCAAACCACGGAGGCCACCCGCCGAGCGATCTACGATGCCGTCGTAGAGATCCACTTCACCCATGAGCCGGGCGAGATCCTCGCCGCGAAGGAAGCCGGCGAGTGGTACCAGGTCCACACTGCCGAGGAGTGCGGGGTGCAAGTCGCCTACCTCGCCGGTAGGTGGTTCGTCGTTTGGCGCCAGTGGGACGCCCCCGACGACGCACCCGAGGAACAGCAGTGGGAAGTCCTCACCGTCAACGCCCAGCCGAGCGGCCGCTTCGGCATCGAATTCCAGGAGGTGTGACGGATGAGCCGGCCCCAATACAACTACGCGCCGACTCACCAGAACCTCGCCCGGGCAAAGGCTTGTCTCGGGACCTACTCTCCCACGAAGTTCATCGTCCACGTAGACGACGACCACGACCGCTGGCGGTACCGAATCGCCTACTCGGCGATCTGGGGGCCGGGGCTCGACATGCCGACGTTCTTCATCTTGGCGGCCGAGTACTTCATCAAAAACAATCGCGGACTGAAGGAGATCCGCCGCACGATCCTCCAGGCTGAGCGGGAGCTCCGGAAGAAGAAGCGGCGCGAGAAGATCGCCGAGGACAAGGCGAGAAAGGAGGAGAAGGCGCGATGGGCGAGAACTTGAAGGCCGATAGACTCACCCTCCACCCATCCGCCGATCAACTCGCCAAGTGGCGACGGGCGACGAGGGAAGAGGGATTCCACTCTGTCCGCACCTGGGCGGCGTTCGCCATTGACGCCTACGTCAACGCCAGGGCGGGCGAGCCGCTCCCGCTCGCCTGGAGGCGTGGGACGGTCAACGTTGACCTCCCGGACGGCTCTGCCGTCGATACGCGGGGATGGCAGGCCGATCCCTACGCCATCTTCCGGGGAGACGGCTCTGGCCCGGCGGCACTCGACAAAAAGACGTTCTCCCTCCTGTACCTGCCGAACCGGCAGCTCCTGGTGACGTTCCACTCTTTGAAGCACTGCCAGGAGATGGCAGCCATTATCGAGAAAGGGAGGAAGGTATGAGCGGCGCTCTCAAAGTCGCGCACTTCACCGTTGCGGCGAACGCCGAGCAAGCCGCCAGGTGGAAGCAAGCCGCAGAGGCTGCCGGCCATCGGGCGGTCGGCACCTGGTTGGCGGAAGCGGCCGACCTCCACATGAAGGCCCGCGCCAGGGCCGGCCAGCCGCTCCCCTTGGCATGGCACCGGGGCCGGTTCAAGGTCAACCTCATGGACGGCTCCACAGTCGAGATTCACGGCATGGTCTCGGCGCCGTTCGGTGAGTTTGAGGGTTCAAGCCACGGCAGGCGCCAGGGGTTCCAGAAGCGCACCCTGGTGCATATTCCGACCGGGAAGGTGATCGCCACGCTGAGGACGGCGCGCCAGTGCAAGGCGCTCGCCTCCGAGCTGGCGCCGATCTACGCCAGGGACGACGCTACGACGGCGGGGGTTGTCGAGCGGCACCGCAGAGAAGCGATGTAGAGCAGGAAGGGGCGGCTCCTCCCGGAGCCGCCCCCGTGTTACCATGAGAGCATGCCTAAGCGCCCACGCAGACCACGCGACCCAAACGAGCTAGCCTTCCAGGTCTTCCAGGAGGCCATCGGCGAAGCTCCCCCACCTGAACCGGAACCCGTGAAAAACCCTGCCGCTGTCGCCCTGGGGAAGCTTGGGGGAGCCAAGGGAGGAGCGGCGCGAGCTGCCAAGATGACGCCAGAGGAGCGAGCGGAAAGCGCCCGGACGGCGGCCCGGGCGCGGTGGGAAAAGAAGACCTAATTGGGCTTCTTCGTTGGTATAGGCAAGTACAGCGTGTATTGAATTCCCTGCCGGCCTGACATCTCGGCCATCCTCTGACGAAGTTCGTGCATGCTCTTGCACGTTGACGCGATGCCAATCAATTTCCATAGGTGCTCGACCAGCTTCTTCAATCCGTACTGACTGGAAAGCCACTGGTGGTAGTTCTGCCCGTGTCTTGGTTTTGGAGCATTTTCGCGTAGCCACTGAGCGACATCCGGATCAAGATAGTCATACACCAGCTCATTGACGAGCTTGCCCCAATACTTCGGCCTTTGACTGACAGTACCTTTCCACCCCGTAAGACGCCCGAACTCGAGCCATAGATCGTCCGGGAAGGTCTTCTGCCATGCCCTCATCTCCTCCTCGAGGTAGGCGCGCAATTTGACCTGAAGAGCATCCTCGGCGCGCTCGTATTGGTTGCCCGTCGCCTCGTCGATCAATGCATCTAGTCCTACCTTGGCACAGGCCGCGAGGAACCGGCTCGCGGCTATCGCGATTTGCCGCTGGCGAAGCGTGAGCTTCGCGTCCGGTTGACCCATCTCGCTTGCATCCAAAGCAGCTACCAGGCCGCGACAGATCTCGATGAAGAGATCGGCGGGAAGGCCCTTGACGGCCCTCTCCAGACCCTCCACTTCAGGAAGCCGGAACGAGACGAATCCCTCGAGCACTAAGTCTATATCCACGTAGGGTTTAAATCCCTGAACCCCTAGATACTTCTCGAGGTCTCCGCCTCCCTTGATCCCGGTCAGCATCTCCGTGGCTGATGTCCGCCCTATTACTCGCTGGCCGTCATCCAAGACATAGCAAGGGATCTCCAAGTTCATCAGGTTGAGAAAGCCCTTGTACTTCGCTTCTGGCACGGTCGGTTCGGTCACGATATCGGCCTTGTCCTTCCACCGTGCCGCCGCCGCCTTCTTGGCAATTTCGGCTCGAGCTACCGGCGTTAGCTTCCGGGCTCGAGCTTCTCCGCCTTTCCGGGCTCCCCTCCTCGAGAGTTGCTTCGCGGCCTCTGTCAGGCTCGCTGTCTCAGCGTTGGTTTGCTCTTCACCGCCTTCTTTATCGTCGTCTTTCTGGCTCAAGGTTGCTTTCTCCTTTGCGAGCCCAGAGTATCGCACGGTCGGGCAAGCATTGCAAGTTGAGGTCGGGCAAGCATCGATCTGGCGGATGCGCTCCTTAGAGCAACCTTGCCTCCTCGCCAGTTCCGAGAGTGGCGTCTCCTCCCCGTCCTCGCCCAGACCGAACCTGGCGCGCACCACCTCGGCCTCCCTCGGAGTCAACGTGGCAAGCTGCTCCTCGACCACCCGCACCAGCTCCTTGCCGTCGAAAACGGCGTCCGCCGAGAGGGCCATCTGCCGGGTCCCCAAAAGCAGCTCTCCGACCTCGGCGGCGTCCACCTCCATGGAAGCTTGGTTCGAGTCACGCTCTCGCAGAAGCTCTTCTGAGAAGAGGTCGACGGGTTCACAGAGGAGTGCCACGGCGAGGCGAGAGGCGACCGAACCCCATGACCCGTCTCGATTAAACGGAGACTTCTTCAAGTTGA
>DATMQU010000688.1:0-13793 GCA_035566715.1 Vicinamibacteria bacterium | reverse complement strand
CCGCCCAGGGCCACCGCATGCTCATGGACGGCTTTCCGGGGGTCATCACCAGCGACGACGACTTCGGCGTGAACGCGGCCGGACTCATGGTGACGGAGACGACCATCACCCAGTTCAAGGGCTACGATCCCAAGGGGAAGCCCGAGTTCGTGCGCTCCCGCAAGGCCCTCCAGTACGCGGCCTCCATCGACGACTACGTGCGCCTGATGCTGGACGGGAACAACGGCGGCTACGCCAACGACTGGCTGATCGGGGACCGCAAGACGGGGGAGATCGCCCAGCTGGAGCTGGGCCTGAAGACCCACCGGCTCTGGCGAAGCAAGGACGGGTACTTCGTGGGCTCCAACTTCGCCCGCGACCCCGTCCTGATCAAGGAAGAAACGGATTTCAAGCCGGGCGACGCGGGCAGCTCCCCCAACGCGCGCCGGGCGCGATGGGAGCAGCTCATGAAGGAGTCCCGGGGCAAGATCGACGCCGCCCTGGCCGAGACCTTCCTGGGGGACGATCAAGACGTGGTCCTCGCCCGGCGGGAGCCCGACGAGCGCGCGCTTTGCGGCCGGGTGGACCTCTCCCCGCGGGGCGTGAAGGAATGGGAGTGGGGTCCCTTCTACCCCGGCGGCGCCGTGCAGGGCAAGACCATGGACGACTCCATGGCGGCCGCGCTGAGCCTCCGGGCCCGCATGGGTCCGCTCTGCGGGCCGGACTTTCTGGCCCGGCCGTTCCTGGTCGCGCGCCCCGAGTACGCCTGGCAAGCCTCCATCCTGCGGGACATGAAAACGGGTCCCTGGACGACCTTCCGCGCGGGTCAGCGGGGGCCGAACTAGCGGTCGGAAGCGGGTGGCGTAGGTAGGGAAGATTAAAGCGGGCGTGAGCCCCTGCGCCGCCACCCCTTTTTCCCAGACCCTCCCCGGCCGGTGACAGACCCGGCTGGTGTCCAGGTCGGAACGAGGCTCGCTCCTCGAGGCGCCGGAGCTCAGTCCACGATTCTGCGGTCTGATAAGCTTCGTGCGAGTGCCCCCTTGACGACCAGATTCCTACACCTCCTGGCCCTCGGGTTCCTCCTCGGCAACCTCGCCCTCCGCACGCTCACCCTCCAGGCCGGGGCAGGACCCTGGGTCCTGGCCTTCATGGTCGTGGCCCTCCTCGCCGCCGGCATTTCCTGGCTTAGGCCGTCCCTCCTCGAGATCATCCTCTTCCTCTTCGGGGCCTCCTTCTTTCTCTACGGCTTCCATTCCTACCGGGTCCAGAGCCAGCTTTTCGAGTACGCGGTCACCGCCCTGGCCCTCGCCCTCCTCCTCCGGGGCTTCGGCGTGGGGAAGCCGGCCACGAACTGGCCGGCCCGCTTCTGGCTTCTCTATCTTCTCCTCGCGCTCTTCTCCCTCCTGCTCCTTCCCGCCACGATCCTGAGGCACCGGCTCATGCTCTCCGGGATCGGGTTCTTCTCGGAGATCCTGACCGCCTTTCCCCGGGATCCGCTCTACGCGCTCGCGGGCGTGAACCGCCTCGCTCTCTTCGTGCTCTTTGCCGTGCTGCTCGCGCGGCAGCACGACGCGCGTGACCGTTACCGCGCCCTCTTCCGTGGCATCGCCTGGGGATCAATGGCCTGCATCCTCCTCGGCCTGTTCGACTTCTTGGGCTTCATTTCCCTCACCCCCTACAACCTGTCGCGCCTCTTCTACGGCGCCGGCTATCAGCGGCTGCAGTCGACGTTTGGAAACCCGACCTGGTTCGCGTCCTTCGTCACCTGCACGCTGCCGCTCATCGTTTTCGAGTTGCGGGCCCGGGGCCGGGCCGCGCCCGCCCTCCAGGGGATCTTTTTCCCCCTCGTGGCGGCGGCTCTCGTGCTCTCCTCGGTTCGGGCCTCCTGGCTCGCCTCCGGCTTTCTTCTTGTCCTCGTCGCGGTGTGGTGGATGCGGCGTGGGGCCCCGGCGTCGGGGTCGGCTCCGGGACGCACCCGGGGCGGGATCCTGGCCGTCGACGGCACTCTGGCCGCGCTCCTCGTGCTGGGCGCCCTCCTCGCGGGCGGGATCGCGGCCAACCCGGGAGTGGCGCGAAGGCTCCGGGGCGTGACCGAGGAGATGCAGCTGCGGGGGGTGGCCTCTCCCCGCACCGTGATCCTGGCCCAGGGGCGCGAGCTAGTACGGGAGAGCCCTCTCTTCGGCGCCGGCTACGAGACCTTCAACCTCCACCTGCGGGCCCTGCTGGGAGTACCCGCCTCCCCCGTCGCGCAAGTGCCCAACCCCGCCGCGACCGCGGACCCGCGGGACACGCTCTTCGACGATGCCCACAACACCTACGTCCAGATCCTGGCCGGAACGGGAGCCCTGGGCCTCGCCTGCTGGCTGGCCCTGAGCGCTATCTGTCTGCTGCTGGTGGCGGGGGATCTGAACCCGTCCCCGCTCAGCCCCTGCGTCGTGCTCTCGATGTCCGTCTTCCATTTCGACGGCCTCTTCCAGGGCATGCAGTACATCCCCGTGACTTTTTTCCTCTTCCACCTCCTGGCCGGCTACGCGATGACCGTGGAGTCGACCCGGTGGCCGTCCACGTTCACGAAGGTTGCCAAGGCCGCATGGGCCGTCCTGGCCGTCCTGGTCCTCCTCTCGCCCCTCTACTACTGGCCGAACCGCGGGTTCTTGAACCTCAAGGAGAAGTACGGCCTGCGCGCGTACCTGCCCGAGGAGGGCGCGGAGTTCGAGGGCTTCTTCGGCCCCGAGGCCTGGCCGCAGGGAGAATTTCGCTGGATGGGGCGCCGGGGCCTCATCAACGTCGAGCGAGCGGGCCCGCTGCGGCTGCTCGTGGCCTGCAGCCATCCCGACCTCGCGCGCGACCCCGTCTTCGTCTCCTTCTCCTTCCGGGGGAAGGCTGCGGGCATGCTGCGGTTCGACCGGCCGGGATTGCTGGAGAGGACGTTCGTCTTCGACGGGCCGGGCCCCCTCCTGCTGAGCGTGTCGCGCACCTGGCGGCCCTGGGATTCCGACCCCCAGGGGGATCGCCGCGAGCTGGGCGTGGCCGTGAGCCTCCCCCGGCCCTGAAGAGCCCGGCGGCTAGCCTGTGTAGCTCGGCACCGCCGCCCGGAGGGCGGCGAGGAGGGCGGGACGGTCCCCCGCGCGGGCCAGGGCCTCGAGTTCCGAGACGCGGCCCATGAGGTCGGGGGGCGGGGGCGGGCTCTGCACCGCGCGCACCTGCGGCTGCACCTGGCGGCTGCTCCCGGCCTCCTCCTCCGTCATCAGCTCCTCGTCCAGCTTCTCCCCTGGGCGGAGGCCGGTGAAGACGATGGGGATGTCCCTCTCGGGGACGCGGCCGGAGAGGGCGATCATCATGCGGGCCAGGTCCAGGATCCGGATGGGCTCCCCCATCTCCAGAATGAGCAGCTCCCCGCAGTGGCTGAGGCCGGCCAGGAGCAGGAGGCCCACCGCCTCCGGGATGGTCATGAGGTAGCGGCGGCAGTCGGGGTGGGTGACGGTGACGGGCCCCCCCCCGGCGATCTGTTCCTTGAAGAGGGGGACCACGCTGCCCGCGCTCCCCAGGACGTTCCCGAAGCGCACGGTGGTGAAGCGGGTGGCGGAGCCGCGGGCCCGCTCCTGCACGATCAGCTCCGAGATCTTCTTGGTGGCCCCCATCACGCTGGCCGGGTTCACCGCCTTGTCCGTGGACACGAGCACGAACTTCTCCGCCTCCACCGCCTCCGCCAGGGCGACGACGTTGAGGCAGCCGGTGACGTTGTTCTTGACCGCCTCCTCGGGCGCGTACTCCATGAGGGGCACGTGCTTGTGGGCGGCGGCGTGGACGATGTCCTGGGGCCGGTACTCCCGGCCGAGCTGGTGCAGGCGGGCCGCGTCGCGGATGTCCACCACCTGGGCCTCCAGGGCCAGGTCGGGGTGCCGCGCCTGCAGGTGGCGGAAGAGGAAGTAGAGGTTGTTCTCGTCGATGTCGGCCAGGACCAGGCGGGCGGGGCCGTGGGCGGCGATCTGCCGGCAGGCCTCGCCGCCTATCGACCCCGCGGCCCCCGTGACCAGGATCCGGCGGCCCCGCACGAGCGCGTCCATCTCCCCCTCGTCGAAGCGCACCTCGTGCCGGGGCAGGAGGTGGTCGGGGGAGAGGTCGTGGAGCATGGAGACGCCGACCCGATCGTTGAGGTAGGCGAAGGAGACGGGCAGGATCTTGTAGCTCAGCTTCTGGTCCGCGCAGGCGCTCAGGATCTCCCGCAAGCGCGCGGCGGGCAGGCGGGGGACGGCGAAGAGGAGCTGATGGACGTCGCGGTCCCGGAGGATCTGGGGCAGCATGTCCAGCGATCCCAGTACGGGGCGGCCCCCGATCCATTGCCCCCACTTCGTGCGGTCGTCGTCCACGAAGCCCACAACGTCGTAGGAGTGCTCGTCCGAGCGCAGGAGATCCCGGAGGAGCAGGTCCCCCGCGCTGCCCGCGCCCACGATCACGGTGCGGGCCCGGGCCCCGGCGCGCGAGCGGGTCTGGGCCAGGAGCCAGGCCTGGGCGAAGCGGGGAGAGAAGCGAAAGGCCCCCACCAGGCTGGTGGTCAGGAAGAACTCGATGGCCAGCACCGAGCGGGGGGGGCCCGGGGTCTGCAGGAAGTAGAACGTGGCCACGAAACAGGCGGTGCCGGTGAGGGAGGCGGCGACGAGGCGCGCCGCCTCGTAGAGCCCGGAGAGGCGGAAGGACCAGCGGTGCAGGCCGAACCCGAGGTGAAGGCTGAGGCGGATGACCATGAAGAGGGGAAAGAAGCGCTTGAGGATGGCGACGTGCTCGGGGGGGATGGGGCCGTCGAACCGCAGGGAGTAAGCCACGTAGAGCGAGGCCGCGATCAGGACCGCGTCCAGGACCAGGATAAGGGCGAGCCGGTACCAGCCCTTGGCCTCCCTCGTCTCCAGCGTCACCGGAACCCGCCCCGCCTCGCCATCGTCCACTCGATTCCAAAGAGGACCGCGCCGAGGGCCAGGCCCACCCAGGCCCAAACGGCATCCGCCCTGCCCCGAAGCGCGATCCCGGTCAGCAGGCACGACCCCAGGCCCAGCCCCGCCGCCACCCGACCGTGGCCAAAGCGCAGAGCCAGGTGCTGATAAAGGTGCTCGCGATGCGCCTGGTACAAGCGCTCGCCGCGAGCGACCCGGCGCGCCAGCGTCCACGTGGCGTCGGCCAGGAACAGCCACAGGCTCAGGGCCACGAAGAGCACGGCCTGCGGCCGGGATTTCACGGGCGCCAAGAAAGGAAGCGCGGAGAGAGTGTACCCCAGGAAGCAGCTCCCGATGTCGCCCATGAAGATCGAGGCCGGCGACCAGTTAAAAAGGAGGAAGCCCAGGCAGGCCCCGGCGATGGCGGCCCCCAGCCCGACCGCGACCGGATCCCAGCCCGCCAGGGCCACACCGAGGCCGGTCACCACACCCTGCAGGGCCGCCAGTCCGTCGATCCCGTCGAGGAAGTTGTAGAAGTTCACCACCGCCACGATCCAAAGGACGGCGGCCGCCCCTCCCAGCCCGTTCAGGGGCAGATCCAGCGGGGGGGGCAGGGGCAGGCGATCAATGCTCGCCCCTCCCCAGACGGCGGCCAAGGCCGCCGCCAGCTGGAAGGCGAGCCGAAGGAGGGGTGAGAGCCCGAACCGGTCGTCCCAGAGCCCCACCAGGGCGAGCGCGAGCCCGGCCCCGAGGAGGCCAGCACTCCCCGGCCAGGCCGAGGGCGAAGCGCTCAAGGCGACAAGCGAGGCCAGGACGATGGCGGCGCCTCCCGCGCGGGGGATGACCCTCTGGTGCGACGAGCGCGGGTTGGGCCGATCCAGGAAGCCCAGGCGCCGGGCCGCGGCCCGGATCATGGGCGTGTACACGACCGCCAAAGCGAAGGAAAGGAGCAGGACGGTGCCGGCCTGCGCCCAGGGAGCCATGGGACTGGACATTGCCTTCCGCGAGCTACCGGGGGAGGCCGGACAAGAGCCGGGCCGGGTCGAGCACCGGCGCCCAGTAGCGCACCCGGTCCGAAGCCAGCACGAACTCGTCGACCTGGTGGGCCAGGAACCAGGCGGCGACAAAGGCCGCGGCCAGGGGCAGCGCCTTCCACCGCTGCGCGAGCAGGGTCCGATAGAAGCCGGCTTCGCAGAGCGCGGGCAGGGCCGCCACCACCTGGGCGGTCAAGCAAGGGGCGACGTGCCTTGGGCCGTCGCTGAAGAAGAAAAGGAAGATCGGAAGATTGAAGAGAAGCGGCCAGGCTAGGTAGAGCGTGCGCCGCGCCTCGTAACCGAGGCAGAGACAGAGAGTGATGACCCCCAGCAGCGCCCAGACGAGAGGCGCCCGCAGGTAGTGAAGAGGAGCGTGAGGAAAGGGCACAGGGTTGCTCTTGCCCGGCGCGAAGAGATCGAGGTACTCGAGGCCGCGGTGCAGCATCAAGTGCGGCACGTAGATCGGATAGGTCAGGGTGAAGCGCAGTACCTCGCGCAGAGCAGCGCTGGAGGCACGCTGAGAGGTGGGAGGAAGGCCGACCTCCTTCATCCACGTGAAGTAGCTTGTGTCATCCATCCGCCAGTTGAACCTGTTTGGTACCTGCCAGAGCCCTACCCAGGCCACATTCCCAAGGTTGGAGGTGGTCATCGAGAAATCGCCCGTGTATCGGTACTTATAGAGGCCCCAGGACGTCCCGATCGCGAGATAGAGGGCGGCCGGGAGCGCGAGGTAGCGCCAGGCGCGCCAATGGAGAATGAGCGACATCGCGGCCCAAGCGGGCACGGCGTCTGCCCGCATGATGAACCAGAGGGCAAAGCCAAGGTGGACGAGAAGATGATAGCGGAACCGGGGGGTCACGCCCCCGCGGCTCTGGTCGAGGAAGAGGCAGAGCGCGCCTGCGATGAGGAGGTAGATCGGAACCATGATGGAGTCCGCCTGGGGATTGGCGAGCTGATTAGGAAGGAGGGCGGCGATGGAGCCCGCGGCCACGGCCACGCCCGGTCGCATGACCCGGCTGGCGCAGGCGACGAAGAAGGCATTGGCGCCCGCGAACAGGAGTAGATGAAGCTTAAGGGCGGCGAGACCGATGCTCAGAAGGTCGGTCTTGAACCCCGCGACGATTCCCGCCAAGGCGTTGAAGAGCCCGTAGCCCGGCATCCTTTCCCAAGGCACCCACCCCGCCCAAAAGGTGAGCCCTTTGCCCTCGAGGAGCCGGGAGCCGAGATACATGCCGTAGTTCAAGTTGCCGCCGACGGTCTCTTGAATGGCTCCCGAGGTCAAGACCGCGACCCGAAAGTCCGTCGACCAGTAGGGACTGTAGATCACCCACAGCTCGAGCACGGCCACGGCCAGGGTCAAGAAGAAGACGAAGGCCGGGCCGAGAAAGCGTAGGGTACCCATGCGGACTCCCAGGGACGAGACAACGCCCAGGCACGCCAGCAGCAGGCAGACCCGGGCCAGGACGCCGCGGTACACCAGTCGGTCCGGCAGGTCGGGGAGGAACGGCCGGACATCCCGATCCAGGCCGGCCGGAGAAGCGTAGAGTCCCACCTCATCCAAGCAGAGGCCACGGCCGGGTGTTCCTTCCCCCGCCGCGCGACGCACGGCCACGTCGATCTGGTGGATTTCGAGCGAAGGATCGAGCCCGCGGAGCCGACGCTTGCTGGGGCCCGCGCCCTCCTCTCCGGCGTCGATGCGTCTCCAGCCCACGCTGGGATCGAAACCGAAGACCTCGACGGCGAGATCGTCGGGCGACGGCTTCGAAAAAATGAGCAGGACCCGCGGGCGCGGAGGTGAGCCCGAGGGTGTCTGGAAGTGGAGGCGCAGGCGCTCCGCCCGCGGATCGCTGGCTTCGACGCGGTACCGGCCGGGGCTGACGAGAAGGACGCCGGCCGAGCAGGGCGGGGGAGCGGTCGGGCGGACATCCCCACCGGGCTCGGGTTCGCAGCTGGCGCTGACGAGCGAGGCGACCCCGTCCGGGGTGCCCGCGAACAGCTTGGGCCAAACGAAGAGCGCCACCGCGGCCAGAGCCGCGGTGCAGAAGGTGAGGGCGGAGGCGCTGACGGCGGGGAGGTGCCGGCGCGGGCTCCATCTCGCGGTCACCGGCTCGTTGACTCCGGCCCCAGGCGGACGGTGAGGGTCTGGTCCAAGGGTCCTTCCCGCGACCAGGCGAGGCGCACCGCGGGAAGGGTGACGCCATAGCTCGGGGAGACCCGGCCCTCTCCCACCTCTAGGGACCAGGCCTCGGAGGGGTTCCAGGAGAGAGTGAAGCGTTGGTTCCCGGCCTCCAGCAAGAGAAGCCCTCGACCCTCCCTGCGCACCGCGACGCCCGGGGCCAGGTGGAGGGGAATCGCAATCCGATGACGGCCGTCGCCTTCGAAGGCGTCTTGGATGGTGAGCGTGTGGCGCTCATGGTCCAGGACGATCGTTCTCACCGGCGTGACCGGCGGGGCCAGGCGGCGGTAGCCGGCGTGCGACCCGCAGAAGGTGTCGGCCCCCGCTCCCGTCTCGAAACGCCGCACTTCCGGGCGCGCGTCGTAGGTGAGAGTCCAGAGCTCATCCGGTCGAAAGCGGTTGATCTCCTCGCCGTCGACGCAGGGAGTGTTGTGGGAAGAGGAGGACCGGAACCGGTTGCGCTCCGCGAAAGAGGCGGTGTAGAGGTAGGCCCCGCAATCGGAGACGAGATGGATCCCGTCCAGGACCGCCTCAAAGGAGAGGCAATCGTTGTGACCGTGCCCGCCCCGCCCGGCAAGCCCCACGGGGCCACAATCAATGAAGACGTGGTCACGCTCGTTGCGCAGGATGTAGTACCCACCCTCCGGGAAAGCCCGGGAGCGGGGAGGCCGCGGGGGTACGCCGGCGGCGGCAAGCCCCCCCGCCGCCTCGGGGCCCAAGAGCCAGAAGATCTCGCTGCGGCTGCCCGCGAAGCTCTCGCGGAGATCGGCGAAGCCCCAGGCCGCCCCCACCAGGCCGGACAGATAGCGGTGGTCGTTCAGGTCCTGGCCACCCAGGGGCAGGGCCCGCGCGTCGTCCGCATCGCCCCAGAAGGGGACGGAGCCCTGGGGCCGCGAATAGGCGGCGCTGAAGCGGGCCATCTCCACCACCCGCGCGCGGTAGTCCGCGGGCACCTCCAGGTCCAAAGCCTCCCGATAGAGGACGGGAAGCAGGAACAGCTCCAAGACCAGGCGGTGGTACGCGACCGAGCCCTCGAAATCGACGCCCTCGGCCGAAGTCTGGCGGCCGATCTCATGGGAGAGAATCGACCACCCCCTCTGCTGCCAGCGCGGGGCATCCCTCCCGGCGCCGAAGAACAGCCCGGCGAAGACGAGGCCCGCCGCGTCCGCCGTGCAATGGTTGCCGTTCACGTCCGAGATCTCGAGATGCCGCTCCGTGAAGTCGCCGTGGAGATAGAGGGCGCAGAGGAAGCGCTCTCGAAAGAGGGGGTCGGTCCAGGACGGGCTCGCGTGGAAGACCCGGAAGAACCAGGTCCAGGTCAAGATCCGGAGCGCGGCCTCCATCGCGCACGCCCAGTTGACGCTCTCTGCGCAGGGGTTGGCGTCGATCCAGTCTTCGAGCACGCTGCGCACGGCCTGTGCATATCGCTCGTCCCCGTTGAGGAGATACGCCTGGCCGCAGGGAATAAGCCATTGCAGGCGGGAGAGCTCCCAGGGCACCTTGACATCGCTGTCGTCGTTCGGGTTCACGTAGGCGATGTCGCGCATGAAGCGGCGGGGCCAGGCGACGCCCGACTTGAAATCGCTCGACCAGTCGAAGTGGGGTCCGAGCTCGACGGGAGCGGAGCCGAGCACCGAGACCCGATGAGCCCGGGCGTCTTCGGCCGCGGCCAGAATTCGCTCTTCGTCTCCGGGACAGAGCGTGCGGTAGCCTTCCCGCGACACCGCCCGGGTGTGGGCCGGATATGGCCGCTCGCTCAGCCGCCGCCAGAGCGAGTCAAGATCGGGAGCGTCCGTAGCGTGCAGGAGAGCCTTCCGGCCGAAGCGACGCGCGCGGCGCGGGGCCAGGAAGCGCTCGGCCTGAACCGCGACCTCGTAGGCCAGTCGACGGGCCACCGCCCGTGGGGGCCGGCGCAGGCCCCAACGGACGACTTGAGTGAATCTCACCGGCGGGGGTCGGCGTGTCGTGGCATGGGCAGAGTCGCGACTTGACAGCGGTTGCTCCTGGGGCCTACCGTGCTCCTCCGATGCTCCCGGAGCAGCCCACGGGCGTGGTGACCCGCCGGGGGCGCTCGGTTCTGCGGATCTTCCCCTCGCCCCTTCCACATGTCATGAGCAAGATGCTGGTCGCCGCTTGTCTGCTGGCGACCGCGTTGCTGTGGTCGAACTCGCGGATCCTGGCCCTGCGGACGAACCAGAACCCGGACAAGCCAATTGTCCTGTCCGGCTATTACGTATACCACGGGATGGCGGCCGCTCTCGAAGAGGGCCGGCTCGGCCAGCTCGATCTCAATCGCTACCGTCATTACCTCGCCCTCGGCAACCCCAATGCGGCGTACAAGCGATTCTCGGACCAAGGCCCGCCCGAGTTCGTGGACTACTACAGTCTGGACATCGGCTACTCCTTCATCGTGGAGGCCGCCCGCCTGGCCTTCCCCGCGCTGCCCGACAGCCATTTGCGCGCGCTCGCCCTTCAGCTTCTCGCGGACGCGGCCATGGTCGTCCTCGTCTACGCCCTCTTTGCCTCGTGGGACATCCGACTGGGCGCGCTGGCCGCGCTCTTCTACGCCGGCAATAAGGTCTTCTGCGAACTGGTTTCGTTTGCCTACTACTACTACTGGGATGTGGTGTTGAGCCTGGCCGTCTTCGCCCTCTTGCTCTTGATTTACCGGCGCGCCGTTGCCCCCGCCCTCCTCTTGGGGACGGCGGGGTTCGTGCTGGGCTTCGGCGTCTGGGTCCGGGCCTCCTGGTGGCCGATCGCCTTCTTTCTCCTCGGGCTGGCCCTGCTGACGCCCGCCCTGCGCAAGCAGAGCCTCTGGTTCGCCCTCATCTTCGGCCTCGTGGCCGCGCCCCAGGTCTACCGCTCCTCCCGAGCCCGAGGGTCCCTGGCTCTTTCGTCCCGGGCGACGTGGCACGTGGCGCTTGTCGGGCTCGGATACTATCCGAACCCCTACGGGCTGGAAGAGAAGGACGAGGCCGTCTTTCGCCTTACCCGGGACAAGTACGGAGTCCCTTTCCGCATGGAAGACTACGGCGAGCATGACCGGGCGGCGAGGAAGGAGTTTCTCTCAATCCTGAGCCGGGACCCCGGCTTCGTGCTGCGCTCGTTCCGCGGGCGGCTCTGGGAGTCGCTTCTGGGGACGACGGCCACGAGCATGGCTCCTTATCCGTTCCTTCCCAACCCGCTCTACCGGCTGGTCTGCCTGGCCGGCTTCGTCCTGATGGTGCTCGCGGGGGGGGAAAGGCGGTGGCTGGGGGTGGCGGCCGCGGGGACGTACCTGGTCTACGTCCTCGTGACCTGCGTCTTCTACTTCGTCGGCCTCGCCTATGATAATGTCTCTCAGGTCGCGCTCCTGGTGCTGTTCATGGGCGGCCTGGGCTCCGCGCCCGGCGCGGCCTCCCGACTCGCGCGGAGGTGGCGGGGCGCTCGGCAAGGGTCGGACGAGCCGCCCGCCCCCGCCGCGGCGTCCGGCTGAGCCGCCCGCCGGGGGCGAAAAGCAGGAGGCCCCGCCCGTTGGGTCACACCCTTCAGAAGACCGAACGCCCTTCCCGGCCGGACCCGCCGGCCCGGAAGCCGCGCCTCCTGATCTTCGTGGTTGCTTACAACGCGGAGAGCACCATCGACCAGGTCCTGGGCCGTATTCCCCACGCCCTGGCCGAGGAGTACGAGGTCGAGGTGCTGGTTTTGGACGACTCCTCCCAAGACCGTACGTTCGAGAGGAGCGGCGCGATAAAGCGCGGGGGCGGTCTTCCCTTCCCCTTGCACGTCCTCTTCAACCCTGTGAACCAGGGCTACGGTGGCAACCAGAAGGTCGGCTATCACTTCGCCATAGAAGAAGGATTTGACTTCGTGGCCCTCGTCCACGGGGATGGGCAGTACGCGCCGGAGTGCCTGCCCGACCTGGTGCGGCCGCTGCGCGACGGGGAGGCGGACGCGGTGTTCGGCTCCCGCATGCTGGAGCGGGGGGCGGCCCTGGCCGGGGGCATGCCCCTGTACAAGTTCGTCGGCAACCGCATCCTCAGCTGGTTCCAGAACCAGATGCTGGGCACCTCCCTGAGCGAGTTCCATTCCGGATACCGCGTCTACTCCGTCGAGGCCTTGAAGCGGGTCCCGTTTGCCCTCAACACCAACGAGTTCCACTTCGACACCGAGATCATCATCCAGCTCCTGTTCGCGAAGCAGAGGATCAAGGAGCTGCCGATCCCCACTTATTACGGCGACGAGATCTCGCACGTGAACGGGCTGAAGTACGCCTGGCACGTGGCGAAGGCCGTGCTCGTGGCCCGCTCCCAGCGGATGGGCCTGTTCTACGACCGCCGCTTCGACTCCGAGCCCGCGGCAAGCCACAACGTCCACTACCAGTTGAAGCTCGGCTACCTGAGTCCGCACACCCTGACCTTGAGGAAGATACCGCGGGGGGCGCGCGTCCTCGATCTGGGATGCGCCGGCGGCTACGTGGGCGCGCTCCTCCGGGAGCACAACGCCTGCCACGTCACGGGGGTCGACTACTCGCCGCCCGGCCCGGGGGTGGAGCTGGACCACTTCATCCAGCACGATCTGAACGAGGGTTTCCCCCCTGTCGACCCCGCCGAGTTCGAGTATGTCCTGCTCCTGGACGTCATCGAGCACCTCGCCTCCCCGGAGGCCTTCGTCGAGAGCTTGCGCGAGACCATGAAGCTGGCCCCGAACACGAAGCTGCTCGTCAGCACCGCCAACGTCGGCTTCTTCATCAACCGGCTCGCGCTGCTCCTCGGGCAGTTCAACTACGGGAAACGGGGAATCCTGGATCTGACCCACAAGCGGCTGTTCACGTTCGAGTCTTTCCGCCGGCTGTTCGAGCAAGCCGGCTTCCGCGTCGTGGAGACGCGGGCCATCCCCGGCCCTTTTCCGCTCGCCCTCGGGGAGAACGGCCTCAGCGGGGCCCTCCTCGCGCTCAACGAGGCCCTAAACCGGCTCGCCAAGGGGCTCTTCGCCTACCAGGCCTTCCTGGTGGTCGAGCCGCTGCCCTCCCTGGAGTACCTGCTGCGCGAAGCCCACGCCCACTCGGCCCGGCGCTCCGCGGCGACGGAAGTGCCTACTTCGTCGCCTCGATGAGCAGGTAGAGGCCGTGGTGGGCGAGGAGGCGCTTCACCGCCCATCGGGGATAGAGTGTCTTGGCGGCGGTTAGGAGAATGCTCCGATGACGCTGCCCGACCGCGCCTTGGAGCAAGTCTCCCGGGCTCAGTAGGGTTCGCACGCGGACCTCGGAGAAGCCGCCGAACAGTCTCCGCGCCTCCTCAAGCGAGTAGGCCTTGGTGCCGGGGCTCTCCAAGTGGAGGGCGTAGGTTTCGCGGAGCCCGAGCCGGGGACGACCCGCGAGTAGCCCGTAGCGCAGCCAGAGCATGTAGCCCACCAGCGAGTGACGGTGGTAGATCATCACCCGCGCCTGGCCGCCCGGTCTCAGCACCCGGCGAATCTCGAGCGAGGCCGCGGGCGTGTCGGGCGAGTGGTGGATCACGCCCCAGGAATAGACGAGGTCGAAAGCCGCATCCGGGAGGGGGAGGCGTTCGACGTCCGCTACGAGCACGCGCGAGGCCAGCCCGAAGAGGCGCAGCCGCTGGCTCGTATAGGCGACCGCGCTCGGCGTGAGGTCGATCCCGGTCAGGGACCGCGGTCGCGAGCGCGCCCACTCCAGGT